>JABURN010000083.1 GCA_014762585.1 Methylophaga sp. | reverse complement strand
CAAATCTTCAGGGGTACGGGGGAAGTGGCGGGCTGCTGATAACGATATGCGCGTGCTCACTGGTGGGATCACAACCGGCAGCGGCTGAGGCGGGGACGTGCGAGGTGAAGAAACAGCCGCTCAATCTGCTGGCGATTATCATGTTTCTTTTGTTTGTTGCCGCCACCTTGATGATCACTTACTGGGCGGCCAAACGCACTCGCTCGACTTCTGATTATTACGCGGCTGGTGGCGGCATTACCGGTTTACAGAACGGACTTGCCATCGCCGGAGACTATATGTCTGCAGCCTCATTTCTGGGGATTTCCGGGCTGGTGTTCCTGTCCGGTTATGATGGTCTGATTTATTCAATTGGCTTTCTGATCGGCTGGCCATTGATTTTGTTTCTGATCGCAGAACGGCTGCGAAATCTGGGCCGTTATACTTTTGCCGATGTCGCTTCTTACCGTCTGGCACAACTGCCCATACGGACCTTGTCAGCCTTTGGCGCGTTGGCGGTGGTGGCTTTGTATCTTATTGCCCAGATGGTCGGCGCCGGCAAATTGATTCAGATTCTGTTTGGTCTGCCCTATGAACTGGCCGTGGTCATCGTCGGTGTGCTGATGATGCTTTACGTTACCTTTGGCGGCATGATTGCGACCACCTGGGTGCAGATCATCAAAGCCGTATTACTGCTGTCAGGCGCGACCTTCATTGCGCTGATGGTGCTGAATCATGTTGATTTTGATCTGGAGCAGCTGTTCCGTCAGGCGATTGCGGTGCATGACAAAGGCGAGGCGATTATGGGGCCGGGCACACTGGTCTCGGATCCGGTCTCGGCTATTTCACTGGGTGTGGCGCTTATTTTCGGCACAGCCGGACTGCCACACATACTGATGCGCTTCTTTACCGTGGCTGATGCCAAACAGGCACGACGCTCCGTGTTTTTTGCCACCGGCTTTATCGGCTACTTTTACATGCTGACCTTTATCATTGGTTTCGGCGCGATAGTCCTGATTTCAACCAATCCTGATTTTCTTAATGCGGATGGCGGTCTTATCGGCGGCAACAATATGGCGGCGATTCATCTGTCACAGGCGGTCGGCGGTGATATGTTCCTGGGCTTTATTTCAGCGGTCGCTTTTGCCACGATTCTGGCAGTGGTTTCAGGGCTGACACTGGCCGGGGCCTCTGCCATTTCGCATGATCTCTACGCCAGTGTCATCAAAAAAGGGGAGGCTTCCAGTGATAAGGAAATCAGGGTATCGCGGATAGCGACCATCGTGCTGGGTATCGTGGCGATTGTGCTGGGCATTTTGTTTGAGAAACAGAATGTGGCCTTCATGGTCGGCCTCGCTTTTGCCATTGCCGCCAGTGCTAATTTCCCGATTCTGATCTTGTCGATGTACTGGCATAGATTAACCACCCGCGGTGCGCTGGTGGGTGGATTTGCCGGTCTGACAACTGCAATTGTGCTGGTGATTCTGGGGCCGATTGTCTGGGTCGATATTCTGGGTTACGCCGAGGCCATCTTTCCTTACAAATATCCTGCCTTGTTCTCCGTGCTGACGGCCTTTGTGCTGATCTGGCTGTTTTCAGTAACTGACAACAGTGAGCGTGGGAAAAAGGAACGGGCCTTATTTGAGCATCAGTTTATACGCTCGCAGACCGGTATCGGCGCGCATGGTGCGACAGATAAACATTAGATTGGAGCGGGTGATGGGAATCGAACCCACATCATCAGCTTGGAAGGCTGAGGTTCTACCATTGAACTACACCCGCTAAGATCAGAGCCTGTGACCTGCTCAGGATCGAGATGTTCCGTTAACAGGAATCGTCTCATCCGAGTCAGCATGCATAGTAGCGTCTGCCAGGCATTGTTGCAGGTCAAGTACCATTCCCGTCAGTCTGCTCATGGCGAATTTAAGATCGTCCACCTCAGCCTGCAGTGCCCTGATTTTGTCGCTCATTTTCATTTTTATTCACCCACAATTTGAACCTAGCATCAGCGAACAGGGTGAAAATTTATGTGAAAGCGGCGCCAAAATCATGGCCAGTCTCTACCGGAGCCGTTTAATTGCCCACAGAGACTTTATTTCGACCAGCATTTTTCGATTCATACAGTGCGTTATCAGCTCTTCTCATAAAGTCGATTTGAGGTTCGTCTTTAAGTAACTCTACGACGCCAAAGCTGGCACTGATATTCAGACCAAGCGGTGCCAGTTCACTATGAATGGCCGTTCGCAGTTTTTCTGCCACCGATAAAGCATGATCGAGAGAGGTATTTGGCAGTAACAGCGCAAATTCGTCTCCTCCCCATCTTGATGCCACATCAATTTGCCGCAGCTTGTTGCGCAGAACTTCACCGACGCTGATAAGGACTTTGTCGCCGGTCGGATGACCATGCCGGTCATTGACCTGTTTGAATCTATCGAGATCCATCACCACCAGTGATAGTGGCTCTCTGAAGCGTTGTGCACGGGAAATTTCGCTTTCCAGCCGCTGCTCAAAATTGAAGCGGTTGGAGAGAGAGGTCAGATAATCAGTCGTGGCATTGCGCTCAGCTTCTGCCGCTTTCGCCGCTAAAACCTTGTTGAGCCTGGTCAGTTCTTGAGTACGTGAATCGATAATCTTCTGCAGGCTCTGCTTTTTGTAAGTGTTGAGTTCATCGAGATGCTTGAGTGCATCAATATCCTTGTGCGCCCCCATCATCCTGAGGACCATGCCGTCAGCATCTCTATCCACTATCAGACCGCTGTCTTTAATCCATAGAGGCCTGCCGGAGCTGGTGATACAACGGTATTCAATCTCGTATTTGTCTGAATCGCCGTTAATGTACTGCTCAAAATGTTTCATCACCCGAGGATAGTCATCACTGTGAATGACACTCTCCCAGGTAAAGACACTGTTCTCGAGAGAATGAGGATTATGTCCCAGCATCAGGTACCAGCTGGGACTGCGATAAACGTAACCGGTGTCAGCATGCCAGAACCAGATACCGTCACTGATGATCTCCAGAAGTGCTTCGATTGCTGGTGAATCAAATAAGGGGAGTTTGGAGCTCACGGCATACCCTTTTTTTGTGACGCAGTTCTAATATCAGCACAGTTAAATAGGTTTTGTAAATATGGAATTTGTTGTGGGCAAGCAGAGGCAGAGCTGCAATCAGCGGACTTATCATGTAAAACCACAC
>JABURN010000017.1 GCA_014762585.1 Methylophaga sp. | reverse complement strand
AGTGAAAGGAAGGGTTCGGATACGACCGGAGACCGGCACCCAGTCAGGCAACTGAAATTCATCACGCAGCTGGCCGGTCAGATCGGCTGGCAATGGCTGAGCGAGATCAGCAGAAGTCACCATGCCCACGGCACCGGAATCGACCGCCCAGAATAAATCAGCACGGCGAACACCCGCTTTGGCTTCAGCCAGAATCGCATTAGTCAGAGAAGCGGTCGGACCACGGCGAATCCGGAGTTTAAGATCCGGGTTCCGCTTTTCAATGGCTTTAATCACATTTTCATACAGGCCACCTTCCCCCCTACCGAGGTAAAGCGTCAGTTCACCTTCCAGCTTGGGCAGGTCCTCAACCGAAACGGCATTGGTCGGATCAGCGAGCACCTGGGTAATATTAAGTGGCAAAGCTCCGGCAGCAGCGAGTGCTGCCAGAGACTGTATGAAGGTTCTGCGTTGCATCTAGAAAACGTCCTTTCTCTCTTCAGCAGATTTTTCCAGCAAGGAATGCGCTGTATCGATCTTGCCTTTCATGGTGTTGACGACCTGACGGACCTCATCAATGCTCTGCCCGCTCTGAATGGCCTGCGGCAGAATGACGTTGAAGTCTTTTTCTAGGTCCTCGACCAGATCAGCATCCAGTGAAATCAGTTCACCTTCGACGCCTTCAAACAGGTTCAGATAGGTGTCATGAACAATGCTGACAGCTTCTTTGGGCAACTTTTCGGCATACTTGGCAACCACACGATCGAGTCGACTTTTAATGGCGTCAAGTGCTTCCAGGGAATTGCTCGGGTTTACCTGGCTGGTTGTGACTTTCTCCGTCAGGCCTTTGTCCTGATACTGGGCAGCCAGCTTGACTGCACCCAGCGCCTGCCAGAGCGACTCTTCAAGGAAACGTTGCTGTTTTCTGATTTCTTCGATGGAAGCCTGTTCTTCCAAAGCTCCTTTCACACCAAAAAGCCCCTGCCAGATTGAGGCATAAACAGGCACATAACTGGTCTCAATGGCGGAATGGAATTTCACTTCTTCCCAGTATTCAACCAGCAGGTCGGGCTTGGCTTCTTCAACACCGCCCTCTTGATAGCGGCTGATCATCTCTTCGACTTTGGTACTGAGCCAGTTCACTTCCTGACTATAGGTTTCAAGATTGTCGGATAAATGATTGACGTGCTCACCGACTGGGCCGTTGGCAAAGGTGATTGGCGCGGTAAACAGCGCCGCTGTAGTCATCAGCGTAATCAGGTGCTGGCGTTTGAACCAATTAATGGTCATTGTTTGTATCTCCTGGAGTTGCGATAGTTCTGTAAATTAAGGACACTCTTGATAATGATACTCATTTCTATTATCAGGGTAAACCAGCTCATTCAATGCCTCTTCATTGCCTCAGCTAAAGCTGGTTCAGGCAAACCTTGAATCTGACACAAGCAGCCTGCACGAGTTCATCGCTTCTCACGGATTGAGGTGTTTTTCAAAGCCTCTTATTATGAAGCAAAACAGGGCTTTCTCCTATCCTCAAACGACCAATCCCAACCATTTCAGGCTGCGCTGTTTCAGACAGACAATGTACAATTGCTGTTTTTTCTGACTCAAAAGAAGCTGACTCACTATGAAAATTCAAAGCGATTTTGTTGATCTGGATACACCCACCGGTGTGATGCGGACCTATATTCACCGCCCTGTTGGCGATGGTAGCTACCCGGTCATTCTGTTTTATTCTGAAATCTTCCAGCAAACGGGTCCCATTGAACGAGCAGCCCGCCTCATGGCCAGTCACGGTTATGCCGTGCTGGTGCCTGAAGTGTTTCATGAGCTGAATCCGATCGGCACTGTACTCGGTTATGACGACGCCGGCCGTGACAAAGGCAATGCCGATAAGGAAGCCAAGGATGTGCAGGGCTATGATTCAGACAATGTCGCTATGATTGAATACGTCAAAACCCAGCCGTGGTGTAACGGCCACATTGGCGCGATGGGTTACTGCATCGGCGGTCATCTGGCATTTCGTGCAGCCTTGCAACCTGAAGTAAAAGGCACGGCCTGTTTTTATGCCACTGATCTGCATATCCAGAAGATTCCCAACAAACCGGGTCAGCACAGCATGGAGCGACTGGACGATATCAAAGGTGAACTCTTGATGATCTGGGGCAAGCAGGATAACCACGTTCCGCGTGAAGGCCTGGACAAAATTCACAATCTGCTGAATCAGACTGACATCACCTTTACCTGGCATGAATTCAATGCCGAGCATGCGTTTATGCGTGATGAAGGCGACGGTGGCCGCTACGACGCCCAGACTGCCATGATCGGTTACCAGCTGGCTCTGAATCTGTTCAGCCGGACACTGCGTTAACTTAAAGCTTGAAACAGCTCAGGAGAGATCGGTAAGAATCGGTCTCTCCTTTTTAATTCTGTTAACTGGGTCACATAACGCAGCAATTCTTAAGCGCAGAATTTGCTTAAGACTTTACGAGCGTATGAAGATGACTCAACACAAAAAAACGCCTTTGCTTCTCAGTTGGCATCAGGAGTTTGAACAAAACAAAGAAATCATTGATGAACAACATCGAGCGATTCTCGCCAGTATTAATTCCATTTATTATCTTTTCCTGAAGGGTGAGGACAATGGCCTCATTAAGCATCTTATGATGCTTTACTCGCAGTTGCAGATGCATTTCAAAACTGAGCTCTTGATACTGCGACAGTATGAATCCCCACTCATCACTGACTATGAACAACAAGCAGATGAACTTCTGAACGCCCTGCTTGATATCTGTGATGTAAAAAATATCGATCACCAGAATCAGGCTTTATTCGAGCAATTCAAAAACTGGTGGCACACACATCTTCAATTACACCAGCAGATAACACCCTATCTGTTCAAATGGGACGGTGACTTCTGTCGGGTAGTTGCCTGAAGCTGAGTTTCAGCCAGTCATGCCGAACGAGGCCATATCCGGCATGAATTCGGGGATTAAGAATCGCATCGACGAGGCTTAATCCCCTTTTTTTGTGACTTTCAGGCCAATACCGTGCTGCTAAGTTTCTCTTTCTTCATGGGTTTCTAAAAAAGCAGAAACAAAAGCTTCACATTCTGGAAAGATCTTGTAGAATGCCACGCTTTCTTGGGGTGCTTAGCTCAGCTGGGAGAGCATCGCCCTTACAAGGCGAGGGTCGGGGGTTCGATCCCCTCACCACCCACCA
>JABURN010000034.1 GCA_014762585.1 Methylophaga sp. | reverse complement strand
TTTAAATCAATAGATGTATAAATAATAGAGTTATTTATAAAATGAATCTCGCACAAGCTGACGCTGCCCCGATTACCTTGCGTGCCCCTGCGGCCGAGGACGGTGCCGCGGTGTACGAACTCATCGCCCAGTGCCCGCCACTGGATACTAATTCCATGTATTGCAACCTGCTTCAATGCACTCATTTCTCCGCCACTTCCGTGGCCGCTGAGAAAGCCGGTGAGGTTGTCGGTTTCATCTCCGGTTACATTCAGCCGGACAACACCGACACCTTGTTTATCTGGCAGGTTGCTGTTGGCGAAAAAGCCCGCGGGCAGGGCCTGGCCGGTCGCATGTTGCGTGACATTCTGTCGCGCCAGCAGGAAGGTCAGATCAAATTCATCGAGACCACCATCACCCCGGATAACCGGGCGTCATGGGCACTGTTTGAAAGTCTGGCAAACAAACTGGGAGCAGAGCTGAACCACTCTGTGATGTTTGATCGCCAGCAACACTTTGCCGGCCAGCACGAAACGGAAATGCTGGTCAGAATCGGTCCCATCCAGTAAGACCTGCTAGAGAGCAGGCGGGTACCGAAAAACCATTATCAGGAGACTAAAAAACTATGAAAATTTTTGAGGAAATTGAATCGGAAGTTCGCTCATATGCGCGCTCTTTCCCACGCATTTTCAACCGTGCCAAGGACGAGTTTGTATATGACGAAGAAGGCAATGTCTATTTGGACTTTCTGGCCGGTGCCGGTTCACTCAACTATGGTCATAACAATGAGCTGTTCAAAAAGCCATTGCTGAAATACATCGAAGAAGATGGCATTACTCAGGGCCTGGATTTACACACTCGTGCTAAGGGTGAGTTTCTGGAAAGCTTCAACGAGTACATTCTGAAACCACGTGATCTTGACTATATCGTCATGTTCACCGGCCCAACAGGTACGAACGCTGTTGAAGCGGCACTGAAAACAGCCCGTAAATACACTGGCCGCGAAAATGTCATTTCATTTACCAACGGCTGGCATGGTCAGACGCTGGGCTCACTGGCTATCACCGGTAACGGTCATCACCGTGGTGGTGCCGGCATCAGCCTGCACGGTGCGACCCGCATGCCATATGACGGCTACATGGGTGATGATGTCGATACCACGAACTACCTGGACAAGGTGCTATCTGATTCCAGCAGTGGTGTTGATAAGCCCGCTGCAGTTATCGTTGAGACAGTACAGGGCGAAGGCGGTATCAATGCCTGTTCCATGACCTGGCTGAAGAGCCTGTCAGAAGTGTGCAAAAAGCATGATGTGCTGTTGATCATTGACGACATCCAGGCCGGTTGTGGTCGGACAGGTACTTTCTTCAGCTTCGAAGAAGCCGGCATCTATCCGGACATCGTGACTGTTTCCAAATCCTTGAGTGGCTACGGTTTGCCATTCGCTATCCTGCTGATGAAGCCGGAGCTGGACCAGTGGAAGCCGGGTGAACATAACGGTACCTTCCGTGGTAATAACCCCGCATTTATCACTGCCAAGGCAGCGATAGACAACTATTGGAAAGATGACAAGTTTGCCAAGGAAGTCCAGGCCAAGGGTGATTACATTGCTGAGCGTGTTGACAAGATCGTCGAGAAGTATGGTGAAGGCAACTTCAACTCTCACGGTCGGGGCATGTTCCGTGGCATCAACTGTGTCAGTGGTGAACTGGCAAGTGCCATCACCCACAAGGCATTCCAGAAGGGTCTGATCATTGAGACCAGCGGCACCGAAGATCACGTAGTCAAATTCCTGTGTCCGCTGACAATCTCTCAGGAAAGCCTCGAGAAGGGTATCAATATTCTGGAAGAATCGATTCGTGAAGTCTGTGACAAGGCGGATTCCATTCCGGAAGAAAAAGACTACTTCGAAGGCGATTATTCGGTCAGCGAAGAAGTGGAAAAAATGGCCCGTTCATAAGCCATAACTTGAGACCGGCGCTCTGGCGCCGGTCAACCACTCAGCAAACAGATTAATTTATCACAGAGGAACAAACATGCTCGTCAGACAACTTCAGGAAGCAGAACAAACCAGCCGCAAGATCTACGATCCAAAAGGCAACTGGGACAGTACCCGCCTGCTACTGAAAGACGACAATATGGGTTATTCATTCCATATTACGACTATCTACGAAGGGGCTGACTTCCAGATGCACTACCAGAATCATCTGGAATCAGTTTACTGCATCAGTGGCGAAGGCGAAGTAGAAACCCTCGATGACGGTAAAAAGTATCCCATCACGCCCGGCACGCTCTATAACCTCGACAAGCACGATCGCCATACCCTGCGTGCTTTCAAAGAGCTCAAACTGGCCTGTGTCTTCAACCCGCCATTAATCGGCAATGAAGTACACAACAAAGATGGCGCTTATGAACTGACAGCCGACACGATTGAAGACTGAATCATAAGCACATCCAACAGGGCTAATCCCGACGACCGGTCTGTAATGAAGCAGGCCGGTCGCCTGACCTTTTCAGGTCACCAGCAAAAGGACAATTAGAGAGAAGACAATGAGTTTTCACACGGTAGAAAAAATCGGCGGCACGTCAATGAGCGATTATGAGGCGGTGCGCGATAATATTATTCTCAAACCGGTACATAACGACTCAATCTACAACCGAATTTTTGTGGTCTCCGCCTATGGCGGCATGACCGATTTACTGCTTGAGCATAAGAAAAGCGGCCAGCCCGGTGTTTACGGCCTGTTTGCCAGCGGCGAGGAAGACGACAGCTGGCGTGATGCGCTGCATGAACTCAAGCAGAAAATGTTTGATATCAACAAAGGCTTTTACAAGAAAAAAGCCAACCTGGAGCGCGCCAATAATTTTATTGGTGAACGCCTGGATGATGCCGAGCGCTGCCTGGCAGACCTGCATCGTTTATGTCAGCACGGTCACTTTGAACTGGATATGCATCTGGAAACTGTGCGTGAAATGCTGGCCAGTATCGGTGAGGCGCATAGTGCCTGGAATACGGCGCAGCTGCTTCAGCGTGACGGTATCGATGCCAAATTCGTGGATTTAACCGCCTGGCAGACTGATAAACATGTCCCGCTGGATGATCGCATCAAACGTGCGTTCTCAGAAATCGACTTAAGCAAGCAATTACCCATTGTGACCGGTTATGCGCACAGTGATGATGGTCTGATGTCGATGTTTGACCGTGGCTACAGTGAAATGACCTTCAGCCGTATTGCGGTACTGACAGAAGCCAATGAAGCCATCATTCACAAAGAGTTTCATCTTAGCAGTGCGGATCCGCGCCTGGTTGGCGAGGACAATGCTGTGCCTATCGGCCGCACCAACTATGATGTCGCTGATCAACTGGCTAACCTGGGTATGGAAGCAATTCATCCCAAAGCAGCGAAAGGCCTGCGTCGTAACGAGATTCCACTGCGGGTCCGTAACACATTTGAACCTGAGCATGCTGGTACGCTGATCACGGGGGATTACGTGAGTGTTGACCCCTGCGTCGAGATCATTGCCGGTTGTAAAGGCGTATATGCCTTTGAACTGTTTGATCAGGACATGGCAGGCAATATCGATGATTACGATCGTGAAATCCTGGCTACGATTCGCCGTTTCAAGGCGCATATCATTTCCAAGGATATCAATGCCAATACCATCACCCATTACCTGTCGACTAATCTGAAAACCATCAAGCGTATTCGTAACGCGCTGGAACAACGCTTTGCTGATGCTGAAATCAACCAGCAGAAAGTGGCCATCGTCTCGGCGATTGGCAGTGACATGAAAATTCCGGGTATCCTGGCGAAAACGGTGGGCTCACTGGCTAAGGAGAATATCTCCGTGCTGGCGATGCACCAATCCATGCGCCAGGTTGATATGCAGTTTATTATTGATGAAGGCGATTATGACAATGCCATCAAAAGTCTGCATAGTGTACTGGTCGAAATTCATGATCACGGTAAAGCCATATGCCTCGCATCCTGATAGCGCTAGTTATCTTTCTGTTGCCGTTTCAGCTGTTTGCAGCTGAAACGGCAACACAGCCAGAACAGTTCGAAGCGGAGGTAGAGCAGTTGGAAGAGCCGCTCTACAGTCCGTTTATCGAGCGCTATGTACTTGATGAATTAAAATCGTTACGCACCGATATGGCCGCAAACCGCGCTGAATTGATCCAGATGATGGTAGATCGGGAATTGTCGGCGGTGGATAAAGCGGTCAATTACGCCACCAATACGGTGACCTATTTCTTCTATCTGATTGCCGCTGCTTCTTCGATTCTGGTGTTGGTAGGCTGGTCTTCAATCCGGGAAATCAAAGAACGGGTTCATACGCTGGCCGACCAGGAAATAAACAGTCTGGTCACAGAATATGAGCAACGGCTGCGTGCCATCGAGCAACAGCTGAGTAAAGAAACCCAGCAAATCGAAGAGAACCGCGAGAAAATCGAACGTACCCAGGAAGTGCAGTCGCTCTGGTTGCGCGCAGGGCAGGAGACTAACCCGGCCAATAAGATCGCGGTTTATGATCAGATCATGGCCATTCGTCCCTACGATACTGAGGCGCTGACCTATAAAGCCGACGCGGTACTTGAGATTTCTGAGCCGCAATGGGCCATTAATCTCTGTCATCAGGCTTTGGAATCAGATCCAGATAATGGTCATGCTTTCTATCAACTGGCCTGTGCGCACACCGCACTGGCTCAACTGGATGAAGCCGTCCATTACCTGCAGCGTGCGGTGAATTGCAGCGAAACCTATCGTGAGCAGAGCCAGAATGATCCGGCTTTGTCACCATTGCAATCCTATCCCGGACTCGACGAGATACTCAAACCTGGCGGCGAGGGCTAAGCCCGCTTTCCAGCCTGGTTTGTAACACAGGTGAATCATGGTCTGGAGCTTTCTGGTTTTTCTCGGGGTATTTGTTGCCATCGGCGTGAGTTCAATCTTGCGCAGTCGTGGCACCAAGAAAGACTATTACCTCGCCAGTAGTGATGTGCCGCCCAGCCTAGTAGGTCTGTCAGCCGTTGCCACCAATAACAGCGGTTATATGTTTATCGGCGTCATCGGTTATACCTATGCAACCGGTTTTGCTGCGATATGGCTGATGGTGTCCTGGATAATCGGTGACTTCATCGCTTCCACTTTTATTCATTCACGCCTGCGCCAGGCGACTCAGGATACTTCCCAGCCCAGTTATGCAGGTGTGTTGAGTAACTGGCACATTCAACATCAGCACATTCTGCAACGTCTGATAGGGCTGATTTCCCTGATTTTCCTGTTGGCCTATGCCGGTGCACAACTTGTTGCCGGCAGCAAAGCACTGCATGTGTTACTGGACTGGCCTTATTACGCCGGCGCTGTGATGGGCGCGATTATGGTTGCTCTGTATTGTATGGCAGGTGGTATCCGGGCTTCTATCTGGACCGATGCTGCGCAGTCGGTGGTCATGATTATCGCGATGGCCGTCATGTTGGTGATGGCGACTGTTTCACTTGGCGGCATTGACGGCGCAATCAGTGAAATGAATAAAGTGGATGGCTTTCTCGATATATTCCCGGATGATTTGATTGTGCCTGGGATTGCTGGTGGTGTCATGTTTGCGCTGGGCTGGATGTTTGCCGGTTTCTCGGTGATAGGGCAGCCGCATGTGATGATTCGGTTTATGGCACTTGCTGAGACCGGTCGTATGGTGCGGGCTCGCATCTGGTATTACCTCTGGTTTACTGCCTTTTACTTTATGTCGACCGGGGTGGGGCTGCTGTCTCGGGTTTATCTTGGCGGTGATCCGGCGGGTTTTGATGCCGAACTGGCATTGCCGACCATGGCGATGGAGTTATTGTCGCCCGTCTTTGTTGGCCTGGTCCTAGCCGGCATTTTTGCCGCGACCATGTCCACGGCAGACTCTCTGGTATTAAATTGCTCTGCTGCCATTACCCATGATCTGCTGCCTCGGGGTGTCGAGAATACCTTCTATCTCAAACTGACAACGATCGTTATCGTCTTTATTGCATTGCTCTGGGCACTGACAGCAACCGATAGTGTGTTCAGTCTGGTCATCTTTGCCTGGTCAGGCTTGGCGAGTGCATTTGCGCCGCTGCTTATTGTCCTCTCGCTGGGGTTCAGACCCGGACAGCGACTCAGTATCGTTGCCATGCTGGCTGGACTTGCCGTGGCGTTAAGCTGGCGCTTTGCCGGCTGGCATACTGCCGTCTATGAGGGCTTGCCGGGTATCATGAGCGGCATCATCATTCTGAGTCTGGTCTTGTGGTGGCGGTCAAAACAGGGAATGACTGTCAAAGGCTCATCAAGCTGATGTTTGCAGAAATTGAATACCATCTCCAGCAACTGGCTGCTTTTCTCTGGGGCCTGCCTCTGGTTGTTCTACTGGTCGGTGGTGGTCTTTTCTTTCTGCTGTATTCGCGTTTTCTTCCTTACCGCTATCTGGGTCATAGCCTGCGATTACTGTTCAGACGCAAGGATGATGACGATCCGGGGCAACTTTCTCACTTTCAGGCGCTGAGCACCGCCTTATCCGGGACCCTCGGCATGGGCAATGTCTCCGGGGTGGCAATAGCCATTGCGATTGGTGGTCCCGGAGCCGTGTTCTGGATGTGGGTCAGTGCTCTGGTAGGGATTGCCACCAAGTTTTACACCTGCACTTTGGCGGTCATGTTTCGCGGTCGCGATACCGAGGGACAATGGCAGGGGGGGCCGATGTATGTGATCCGCGAGGGCATGAGCCGACGCTGGCGTCCACTCGCGTATTTCTTTGCGCTGGCCGGGCTGCTGGGCACGATGCCGATTTTTCAGGTTAATCAACTGGTGCAGGTTGTGCGTGACACCATTGCGATTCCGGCCGGGCTGACTCAAGCCGGCGCCCATCTCGGCTTTGATTTGGGCCTGGGTTTGTTGCTGGCGGGCCTGGTTCTGATAGTGGGGCTGGGCCGCCTGCCAAGACTGGGGAAGGTTACAGGCATGCTGGTGCCGAGCATGGTATTTGTCTACATGCTGCTGACAGGTTTTGTGCTGATTAGTCATGCTGAAGCCGTACCGGCCGCCTTGCAACTTATCGTCCATGATGCATTCAGTGGCAAAGCAATGGCCGGTGGTGTGGTCGGGGCTGTGATTGTCACCGGAATTCAGCGTGCGGCCTTTTCCAATGAGGCGGGTATCGGTACTGAAGCAATGGCTCACGGCGCAGCCAAAACCCGTCAGCCGGTTCGAGAGGGCATGGTTGCGATGCTGGGGCCGGTCATTGATACCCTGATTGTCTGTACCTGCACGGCACTGGTGATTCTAATCAGTGGTGTCTGGCAGAGTGCGGAACATGATGGCATCACCATGACTGCCATGGCTTTTAAGGAGCTGTTCCCACATGGCAGTGCGGTAATCCTGGCACTTGTCGTCACCATGCTCAGTTTGAGCACGGTGTTTACCTTCTGGTACTACGGCAGTAAGTGTCTCGGCTTTCTGATTGGCGCGGAGTATCAGCATCGTTATATCTGGATTTACATTATGCTGGTGATACTCGGCGCGGTGGCTTCACTACAAATGGTGGTGAGCCTGGTCGACTCAATGTATGCCCTGATGGCTATTCCCACTATGACAGCAGCCTTGTTTCTGGCACCCAGAGTGAATCAGGCTGCCCGGGCTTATGTCTCACAAAAGCAATCTGACTAAGCTTCAGGTTTCAGTAATGACTGTTTAAGATCGTCATTAAATGGTTTATCGCCAAACCAGATTTGATAGTAGCTCTGTCCCAGCATCAATGAGGGATGTTCTCCAATCAAGCGACCGTTTTTGAACAGCGAAAGACCGCTTTGATTCCTGCGTATATCATAGCGATCCCCTTCTGCTACTGACTCATAGGCAGCGTTGAACTCATCAAGATCCGCTTTTATTTTGGTGAACTCTGTTTCTGAAAGATTGCGTTTGAGCAGCGTCTCTGCTGCTTCAATAAAGTCTTCACCTGCAATGTCACGATGGTAAATGAATGAGAGTTGCAGATTTTGAGTCAGGTCAGGCAAACGGCTGCAGTCACTGCTGTATAGTGCCGCATCAGCCACGTTGATAAATTTCATCACCGAAATTTCGGTCTGACTGCATTTTGCAAGCTCGCCATGCTCAGTATCAATACGACTTGAAAAGGCGTCAGCCAAACTGGCCGTCGCAAAAAGCAGGGTCAATAAAAAACAAACAGGACGAATCATAGCTGGTCTCCGACGATTCAAAATTGTATGGTGTGCAACTTACCCTGTTTTTATTGTTTTTCAGGTACGCTAGATTGTGTCGCCAACGACCGTGAAATCCGGGTGAAGCCGCATTATTACTGCTTTCACATCAAATTCACATATCGCGCTCTAGCCTGTGCCAAACACTTCGAGAGTGGCTATGCGAGCGTTACGTTATTGGTTCGACAGCAACCTGCAGGATCAGCAAAACTACGCTGATGGGGCAGGCATCGACTGGCTCAGAATCATTCCCTTTATTGGACTTCATCTTGGTTGCTTTGCTGTTATCTGGGTTGGCACTTCAACCGTGGCAGTGGCAATAGCAATAGCCCTGTATCTGCTCCGCATGTTTGCCATTACGGCTTTTTATCATCGCTATTTTGCCCACAAAGCCTTCAAAACATCGCGTCCGGTTCAATTCTTGTTTGCCTTGATTGGTGCCAGTGCGACCCAGCGCGGGCCATTGTGGTGGGCTGCACATCACCGCCAGCATCATCGTCATGCCGATCAGAAGCTCGATCCGCATTCCCCGCAACAGGGATTTCTGTGGAGTCACATGGGCTGGTTTCTGAGCAGAAAACACTTTAAGGCCGATCTCAGTCTGGTACCGGAATTGGCCAGATACCCAGAGCTACGCTGGCTGGATCGCTACGATATTGCCTTACCGGTGTTGCTGGCAGTGTTGTTGTATTTAACTGGTGAAGGGTTGGCAGTCTGGTCACCTGATTTAAACACCAGTGGCTGGCAACTGGTCATCTGGGGTTACTTTATCTCCACTGTTGTACTGATTCATGCCACCTTGCTGATAAACTCACTCGCACACCGCATTGGTCGACGTCGCTATCAAACGCCGGATGACAGCCGGAATAACTTCTTGCTGGCTTTACTGACCCTGGGAGAGGGCTGGCATAACAATCACCATTACCACGCTGCCTCTGCCAGACAGGGCTTTTACTGGTGGGAGATTGATATCAGCTATTACCTGCTCTGGTTGATGCAGAAACTTGGCCTGATCTGGGATGTTCGTACTGTGTCCAAACAGAAACGTGATGCCCGCCAGATCAGTCGGGAGTCAGTTCAATGAGAATCGCTGTGGTCGGCGCGGGAATCTCCGGATTAACCGCTGCTTGGTATCTCGCCAGTCGTGAGCAGGCTGAAGTCACTGTGTTTGAAGCCAATGACTATATCGGCGGTCATACCGATACTCACCAGGTTGAGGTGTTGGGGAAAAACTGGCCAGTCGATAGCGGTTTTATTGTTTTCAACCGTCTTAACTACCCTCATTTCTGCGATTTACTGGAAGAACTGGGCGTTGAATCTCAGCCGACCGAAATGAGTTTCAGTGTTCATAACAGTTCGACTGGCCTGGAATACAACGCCACCAGTCTCAACACACTGTTTTGTCAGCGCAAAAATCTCATCAGCCCACGCTTCTATCGCATGCTGGCCGATCTGCTTCGTTTTTATCGGCAGGCCCCAGCCGTGTTGAATCAAACTGACAACCACCAAACGGTTGGAGATTACCTTAAAGCCAATAACTACAGCGACATCTTTATCGAAGATCATCTGTTGCCAATGGCCTGTGCCCTCTGGTCAGGGCCCAGTGAAAGCCTGATCAACATGCCGATACGTTATCTGGTGTCGTTTATGAACAATCATAAGATGCTGTCGCTGACCGAGCGGCCGCAGTGGCGCGTGGTAAAGGGTGGCTCCAGACAATATGTAGAAGCATTGCTGAAACGCTTCCCCGGCAAGGTTTATACCTCAACGCCGGTGGAGAGCATCCGTCGAGTCTATAACGGTGTGATCCTGTCTGTGGGGGGAGAAGCCCAGCCTTTTGATGCAGTCGTAGTGGCCTGTCACTCTGATCAGGCATTGAAGCTGTTATCGGACCCGAGCCAGGCGGAAACCGAGGTGCTGGGTGGAATTCGATATCAGGACAATCTGATGCAGTTGCATGCAGATGAGTCCGTGCTACCCAAGAATCCACAAGCCTGGGCCAGCTGGAACGTCCATATTTCAGAATCCCTGGCTGAGCGTTGTACTGTGTCCTACCACATGAATACGCTGCAGAATCTGAAGGCACCGCTGGAATTCATCGTTTCACTGAACAGTGCTGATCGGGTCGATCCCAACAAGGTGTTTTTGCAGCGTCGCTATGCTCATCCGGTCTACACCGAAGAGACCCTGGCGGCACAGCAGCGCTGGTCTGATATCTCCGGCAAACAACATAGTTATTTTTGTGGCGCCTACTGGGGTTGGGGCTTTCACGAAGATGGGGTCAGCAGTGCGCTGCGGGTTGTTGAACAGTTGAGGAGGGCGGTATGAAGTTTGAACCGGCCTTGTTTACGGGCAGTGTTTCACATCACCGCTTACAGCCTGTCTCTCACCGTTTCAGCTACCCGCTGGCCATGGTGATGTTGGATATCGATGATCTGGAAGTGACCTTTTCCAAGAGCTCATGGTGGTCGCTGGAGCGCTTTAACCTGATGAGCTTTTATCGCCGTGATTATCTTGGCCCGACTCATCTCGACTTGAAAGCGGCAGTGATTGAGAAAATTAAAACGCATCACGGCGTTGCGTTCAGCGGCAAAGTCTATTTGCTCACCCATCCGCGCTACCTGGGCTTCGTTTTTAACCCGGTCAGTTTCTATTTCTGCATCAATCAGCAGGGCAGACTCGAGTATGTCCTGGCCGACATCAACAACACACCCTGGAATCAGCGCCATTGTTATGTGCTCAAGGCTGATAGCAGCTCAGGCAGCGTTCAGGCCGAGTTTGAAAAAGCCTTCCACATTTCACCCTTCATGCCTATGCAGATGCATTACAAGTGGCGATTTACTTTTGAAGATGATGAGCTGCAAGTGCTGATGCAACTGTATCAACACGGAAAGCAGCAGTTCACTGCTGCAATGACAATGCAGCCACAGACATTGAGTCGCAGGAAGATGAGTGCCTTACCATGGCGCTATCCACTGCAGACAGTTCGGGTTATCAGCCGCATTTACTGGCAGGCATTCAGGCTCTGGCTCAAACGTGTGCCTTTTTACAGCCACCCAGACAGCAGTGATGCCAACGCCGGTTCCACCCATTCCCATCGTGAGGACAGCCCATGAATATGCCTGTTTCGACCGCGAACAGCGAGCGACTCAAGCTGACACGGTTTCAGAATTTATGTATGCAACTATTGCTCAGGCAACTTGAAGCCATACGCGAAGGCTGCCTGATACTGCAGATTAGAGACAGCGAACCGCTTACGCTGGGACAGCCGGACCATCCGTTCAAGGTCAGACTGATGGTGAATGATCCGCACTTTTTCGAGTCGGTGATTTTCGCTGGCTCGGTGGGTGCCGCTGAGTCTTACATGGAAGGGCATTGGCACAGCGATAATTTGACTGCGCTGATTCAGCTACTGGTTCGTAATCGTGATTTAGTTGATGGCATGGAAAAGGGCCTTGCCAGAGTCACTGGCTGGTTGTTGCAGGGTGTGCATTGGTTTCGTCGCAACACCCGAACCGGCAGTCGCAAAAATATTGCCGCGCATTACGACCTCGGCAATGCCTTGTTCGAGTTATTTCTCGACCGCGACTTCATGATGTATTCCTCTGGGCTTTACTACAGTGACAACGAAAGCCTGGAACGGGCTCAGTTCAACAAGCTGGGGCGTTTATGCGACAAGCTGGACCTGCAGCCGGATGATCACCTGCTGGAAATTGGCACTGGCTGGGGCGGTTGTGCCACCTTTGCCGCACTGAATTACGGCTGTCGGGTGACAACCACCACTATTTCCCGGGAACAGTACGAGCATGCCGTGAAACGGGTAGAAGAACTGGGTCTTGAAGACAAAGTCACGGTATTACTTCAGGACTACCGCGATCTCAAGGGCCAGTTCGACAAGCTGATTTCGATAGAGATGGTTGAGGCCGTCGGTCACCACTTTATAGATGACTACTTCAAGCACTGCAGTCAGTTGCTGAAACCTGATGGTCTGGCCATTATTCAGGCAATAACTTTGGAAGATCACCGCTACCAGCAGGCAGTGAAATCCGTTGATTTCATCAAGCGATATATCTTCCCCGGCAGCTTCATTCCCTGCGTCAGCGTGCTGGTCAATTCTGCTGCCAAAGCAGAGCTGAAACTGACTAACCTGGAAGATATCGGACCCAGCTATGCCACTACCCTGAAAACATGGCGGGAGCGTTTCATGGCGCAGCTGGATGAGGTCCGTCGCTTAGGCTATGACGAGCGTTTCATACGCATGTGGGAGTTTTATCTCTGCTATTGCGAGGGCGGCTTTATTGAACGCAGTATCAGTGACGTGCATCTGCTTTTCAGTAAGCCCGCCAATAAACGCGAACAGTGGGTGCCTTTTGATGCGTAATGTCCTGAATTTTATTGCCTTTCAGGCGGTCTGGCTGATTGTCATTCTGTCTGCCGCGAATGGGAAATTGCAATATGCCTTGCTGGCGACAGCCGCATTTGCCGTGGTGCAGGTTTATTTCAGCCGCTGGCGGGAGACAGATATCAAACTAATCGGTCTGGGGCTGTTATCAGGCATGATGCTGGATACCATCTGGCTCAATATGGGCTGGATTGGCTATGCCGATGGAGAAATGGGCGGGTTGGCGCCATGGTGGATAGGTTGCCTGTGGGTTAATTTCATGCTGACTTTGAACCATTCCCTGAGCTGGCTGCAGCCGCGACTGAAAATGCTCGGGATCATGACCGTCTTTGCCGCTCCGCTTTCTTATCTCGCTGGCAGCAAGCTGGAGGCGGTCTCATTGCTTGAGCCGGGGATGGCAGTTCTGGCGCTGTCACTGAGCTGGGCATTGCTGGTGCCGATGCTGATGTGCCTGGCGAGACTGTGGCATCAACAGGAAGAGGAGGGTAATCATGCTCTGGTGTAGCCTGCTTATCGCTTCAGTGGTGATGTTTTTCGGTTGGCTTTATGAAGGCAAAACCCGTAACGCCGGTGTTGTGGATGTGCTCTGGGCTGGACTGATGTCTTTCCTACCGGTGTACTACGCGGTATTAAGTGATGGAGACTGGCTTTTAAGGCTGGTTGCCGGTGGACAGATGAGTCTCTGGTATCTGCGACTATTCTGGCATCTCAGTGGGCGAGTGTTTTCTGAACCTGAAGACGGCCGTTATGCGTATCTGCGTGAATACTGGGGTGAAAAAACGCACCGTAACCATTTTTTCTTTTTTCAGTTTCAGGCTCTGCTGGCCTTCATGTTTACTTTGCCGGTATGGTGGTTGAGCCAGGCAGAAAGTCACAATCTGCTTACCATTGTTCTCGCCCTGGTGCTGGCTTTGATTGCCATCAGCGGTGTCACACTGGCAGATCGTCAGTTGCAGCAGTTTCGCAACAAGCCGGCTAACAAAGGCAAGGTTTGTGAGGACGGTCTCTGGTATTACTCGCGTCATCCCAATTATTTCTTTGAATGGCTGCACTGGTTCAGCTATCCGCTGATGGCAGTAGGTATTTCAGGCGGCACGTGGCTGTGGCTTGCACCGTTGGTGATGCTGGCATTTCTTTATTACATTACCGGTATTCCCTATACCGAGCAGCAGGCCATTCGCAGCCGTGGTGATGCCTATCGCCGATACCAGCAAACCACCAGTGCTTTTATTCCGTGGAGAAAAAAACATGCGTCTGATTGAATTTGCAGAGAAAAAAATGGTGCCCGATTCAGTCATACGAGTCGGGATTCGTCAATTACTGAAAAAACGCCTGCAGGACGAAATGGCCTTTGATCCCGAGCAGGCCAGTCTGCGTAAACAGCAATGTATTGAGATGTTGCGCAGCAGTCCGATTGCCATTGAAACTGACGCGGCCAATGAGCAGCACTATGAAGTACCCGCAGCCTTTTATGAATTAGTGCTGGGTAAGCACCTCAAATACAGCGGCTGTCTCTGGAACAACGACTGTCTCAGTCTGGATGATGCTGAGCGGGCGATGTTGGATCTCTATCTGCAACGGGCGCAATTGGAAAACGGCCAGCATATTCTGGAGCTGGGTTGTGGCTGGGGCTCGCTGACACTCCACATGGCGGAACACTTGCCTTATGCACGCATCACCGCCGTCTCCAATTCTCACTCTCAGCGTCGTTTTATCGAGAAACGCTTGCAGGAGCGCGGGCTCAGCAATGTGCGTGTGATTACCTGTGATGTGAATGAACTGTCACTGGATGAACAGTTTGATCGCATTGTCTCGGTGGAAATGTTCGAACATATGCGAAATTATCAACGACTGTTCGACAATATAGGCCGCTGGCTCAGAGACGACGGCAAGCTGTTTGTTCATATCTTCTGCCATCGCAGTGTGGTCTATCCCTTCGAAACCGAGGGTGATGATAACTGGATGGGACGTTACTTTTTCACCGGCGGCCTGATGCCATCGGCTGATACTCTGCTGCATTTCCAGCAGAAACTGCAAATTGATCAGCAATGGCTGGTCAATGGTAAACATTATCAGCGCACGGCAGAAGCCTGGCTGGATAATGCCGATGAACACCAGGCTGAGATTATCCGCCTGTTTGAAGACAGTTATGGTGCTGATGAGGCCAGAGTCTGGTGGCAACGCTGGCGTCTTTTCTTCATGGCATGTGCCGAGCTATTCGGTTATCGTGAGGGCACTGAGTGGCTGGTGGGCCACTACCTGTTCAGCAAAAAAACGGCGGCTTAATGGCAAAACCCAGAACCAACCTTCAGGCAAAGCTGGTCAGAGCTTTCCTGATTCAAATCCTGTTGATCAGTATTGTGACTGTCGCCGGAATCTATGCGGCTAAAACAACGGTTGAAGACATTCTGGTACGTGAGGCGCTTGAAGGTGAAGCCGAACACTTCTGGGCCATGCGTGAACAGCAGCCTGACTTTCCCTTGCCCAACACCATGAACCTGATTGCTTATCTGGCAGCGGATAACGATATGACTTCGGTGCCGCTGCCGCTGCGGGATCTGACACCGGGACTGCAACGCGCAAATCTTCAGGGTGACGAGCCGATTGTCTACGTTGAAGATCGTAACAACGACAGACTGTACCTCGTTTTTGATGAGGTGAAAGTGTCCAGGCTGGCGCTGGTGTTCGGGATTCTGCCGTTGGCTGCGGTACTGGTGACGCTATACCTGCTGGCCTGGCTCACTTACCGTCAGTCACACAAAGCCGTGTCGCCGATCGTCAAACTGGCAAAAGCTGTGGAGGAAGCCGAGATCCGTGAAGGCAATCTGCCTGATCTGGACTTGGACGAGCTGCGAAAAATGCCCGATGAAGAGGTCAGCAGCCTGGTCAGGGCACTGGATCAGTTTACCCACCGGCTTGAACATTTTATCGAGCGCGAGCGGCTGTTTACACGTGATGCCAGTCATGAACTGAGAACACCGATTGCGGTGCTGAGAAGTGCGATGGAATTGCTTGAGCGCCGCTATAATGTTGAGGATGACAAGACCATACGGCGTATCTATCGCACGCTTTACGATATGGAAGCCTTGATCGAGACGCTGCTGATACTGGCACGTGAAGAGGAAGATGCGCTTCCCAGCAGCCGGGTTGAAGTCAATGAACTTATCACTGATGAAATTGATACGCTGAAATTGCTGTTTCAGGATAAAGCCATTCAGGTTGAGATGGATACTGAAATCAGTCTGGTACTGGATGCACCGGAGCGGGTGCTGAAGATTCTGATTGGTAATCTGCTCAGAAACGCCTTCAATTACACTCCCAAAGGCACGATCTTCATCAGAGTCTGGCCACAGGGTTTCTCTGTGAAAGACAGTGGTGTCGGCATGGACTCAGAGCAGGTGAAGCAGGTATTCAAACCCTTTTACCGTGCAGAAAACTCCGGCACTGGTTATGGCCTTGGTATGACCATCGTCAGACGTTTATGCAACCGTTATAACTGGCATCTAAGAATCACCAGTGAACTGGGAGAGGGCACTGAAGTCAGCGTGCATTTTCCCAAGTCGCAATTAAGAAAAGCCTGAGGAATGCCTTCGGTTTCACTGGCTATGAGCTTATAGATCCTTCTCTTCGCACAGTTTGTAACCGATGCCGGGAATGGTGTGGAGCAGATTCTGCTGGAAAGGCTTATCAATGAGTTTACGCAGGTTGTACAAGTGACTGCGCAGGGTATCGCTGTCGGGGGTATCTTCGCCCCAGATTTCAGCTTCCAGTTTTTCTCGGGTGACCAGATTGGGTGATTCTCGCATCAGGATTCGCAGAATTTGCAACATGATGGGTGAGAGTCTTATCGGGTCACCGGCCCGGGTGACCCGCATCGTTTTCGGGTCGAATACAATATCGGCAACCTGTAATGATTTGCTGTCCATCTCGCCACGGTGACGTCTTATATGTGAAATCAGCCGCGCTTCCAGCTCTTTCATTTCGAATGGTTTTATCAGGTAATCGTCAGTGCCATGTTCAAACCCGGTCAGCTTGTCATCCAGGGTATCGCGCGCTGTCAGCATTACGATAGGCATATCCTGCTGCAGTTCTTCACGTACCCGACGGCAAACTTCATAACCGTCAATGCCAGGCATCATGATATCCAGCACCAGCGCATCGTAACGATGCTGACTGCAGAGTTGAACCGCGGTAAGGCCATCCGGTGCAAAATCAACCGTCATGCCGCCGGCTTCGAGAAAATCACCAATGTTAGCAGCCAGATCTTGGTGGTCTTCTACGATCAGCACGGTTGCCGGGTTAATTTTCATCAGGCTGCTCCTTAAGTTTGTTTGTCGCTATCAAGCATAACTAATTACATCGTGATTGCCATGTGAAAAATAATTCAGGCAAACGGTTAAAATCTTGTTGACTAATTAAATGACAATTATTATCATTAACATCAAGATTGATGAGGTAGACATTCATGATCGTTTGTATCTGCAACAACGTAAATTCCGACGCCATTCATGCGGCAGTAGATAAAGGTGCATCATGCATTGATTCCGTTCGTAATGAAACCGGTGCAGCGGCCTGTTGTGGCAAATGTCAGTTCAAAGTCAATCGTATTCTTCAAGACCGCCAGCAGTCAGAAGCTTCGGAATTAACAGTCGCCCAGGCAGTGTATTCCTGATTAATTTGCGCAAACTTATTATTTCGGGTTCATGACTCCATAAGCCGTTTTGTGCAGTATTCATAATTCATTCCTTCCAACCCTTGAGCACACCATACCCATACTGATTCTATGGGAATGCTAAGCGTCTCTTTATCATCATAATTTTTCAGCTCTTCATGGATGTACTCTCAGATGATGAGAAAGTCTGTCTGAAAACGTTTCTAATCTAGATGATAATAGTTACGATTTTATTTTATTATCAGTGGCTTAGCTTTGACTTTTTGCCTGAAAAAACGATAATCATCACAACTGAATTGAAATAGGAGAGAGGCCATGAAAGGCGACGTCAAAGTTATCGAATACCTTAATAAAGTCCTGGGTAATGAACTGATTGCGATAAACCAGTATTTCCTGCACGCCAAGATGTACAAAGACTGGGGTCTGCACAACCTCTACGAGCATGAATATCATGAATCCATTGATGAAATGAAACATGCCGACAAGCTCACCGAACGGATACTTTTTCTGGAAGGCTTGCCTAACCTGCAGGATCTGGGGGCTTTGAGAATCGGCGAGAACACCCGTGAAATGCTGGAAAGTGATTTGTCTCTGGAGTTGGACGCCATTCCAGACCTGAAAGAGGCGATTAAGTATTGTGAAGGTGTCGGAGATTATGTATCGCGTGATCTTTTCCGAGAAATCCTTGACGCAGAAGAAGAACATGTCGACTGGCTGGAAACACAGCTGGGGCTGATAGAAAAAGTGGGACTGGAAAATTACCATCAGGCCCAGATTGTCAAAGAAGCTGAATGAACAAAAAACCCGGTCTAATCAACCGGGTTTTTTTGTTTAGCAGTGGTGAAACCCGCGTAATGATTCATTGTTTCGATTGTATTCAATAAAAATTCGCGGTAGCGTAATAACAACAGGTTGCAGCAATTTATTCAGGCTTTTTCTCTTAGGGACGGGACAGCATGGCTAGATTTACGCGATTCCAGCAAAAAATGGAACAAACCTATTCCAGTGCCGGCGGTGTCAGTGACGCTCAACCTGCTCCGCCTCCGGTTCTTCATGATTTGGCAGCTGAGTGTGGCGTACAGTTTAACGGTGATGCGCCCTGGGACATTCAGGTCCACAGTGATGAAGTCTATCAGCGGATTCTGAGTAAAGGCTCGCTCGGTTTCGGCGAAAGCTACATGGATGGGCTGTGGGATTGCCTGCGACTGGATCAGCTGTTCTACCGGCTTCTCAGTTTCAATATTGATGAAAGACTCGGTGGCTGGGCCCGGATGCGCCTGATGACGCAGGTTTTACGGCATCGTTTGTTTAACCTTCAGTCAACGAAACGTGCTTTTCAGGTCGGAGAGCAACATTACGATATTGGCAATGATGTGTTTGAGTCGATGTTGGATCCGACAATGAGTTACTCATGTGGATACTGGCACCAGGCTGATAACCTGGAACAGGCGCAAATCAATAAGTTGGATATGATTTGTCGTAAGCTGGAACTGAAGCCGGGGGAAAAGCTGCTTGAAATCGGCTGCGGTTGGGGCGGACTGGCGCGATACGCGGCAGAAAATTATGGTGTCGAAGTAGTGGGCATCACCGTATCCAAAGAGCAGCAGAAACTGGCTCAGGATCGCTGTGCCGGACTACCGGTTAATATCGAACTCATCGATTATCGTGATTTAAATGGCGAATATGACAAGATTGTCTCGGTCGGCATGTTTGAACATGTGGGCGAAAAGAACTATCCCATCTACTTCGATACGGTGAACCGTCTGCTCAAAGACAGCGGACTTTTTTTGCTGCATACCATCGGTATCTACAAGTCGATCAAACGGGTCGATCCCTGGATTGATAAATACATTTTCCGCAATGGCAAGTTGCCCTCCGCAGAGCAACTCTCACACGTGCTCAACCAGCGTTTGATTATCGAAGACTGGCATAACTTTGGCCACGACTACTACAGCACACTGATGGCATGGTGGGAGAACTTTGACGCAGCCTGGCCGTCGCTGTCTCATAAATACGACGAGCGTTTCTACCGGATGTGGAAATACTATCTCCTGTCCTGTGCCGGATTTTTCAAAGCCAGACAGGGCCAATTATGGCAGTTGGTACTGAGTAAACGCAGTCGGCCGCATATTTACCGTTCGATACGCTGAGACACCAACCGGCCACAACACCGGTCAGGTAAAGGAGCCGGAAAATGACGCGACTATGGCTGTTAACAGTCTCTCTGATGTTGAGTTTGCTGGGCCCCCTGACTCCCGCAGCAGCCCAATCTCAACAAGCCTACATCATCGAAATTGATGGTGTCATCAGTCCTGCCACTGCCGATTATTTTTCCCGTTCACTGGAACAGGCTATAGAAGCCAATGCCGCTTTTATGCTGGTCAGGCTTGATACACCCGGCGGCCTAGACTTATCCATGCGGGACATGATCAAACAAATCATTTCATCACCGGTTCCTATCGTGACTTACTTCACTCCCGGTGGCGCCCGTGCCGCCAGTGCCGGCACCTATTTGCTGTATGCCAGTCATGTGGCCGCGATGACGCCTGCCACTAACCTCGGTGCGGCTACTCCTGTGCAAATGTCACCTGGATTTTCGCCAGGAGAGGAAAAGTCCCCATTGGAAGAGGCAGAAAAAAACAATAAGGAGCAAGCAGAACCGGAGCCTGCCAAGGGCGATGATGCGATGACCCGCAAAGTGGTCAATGATGCCGTGGCTTACATCAAAGGTCTGGCAGAACTGCGAGGTCGCAATGCCGAGTGGGCAGAAAAGGCGGTACGCGATGCCGAAAGCCTGACAGCCGAAGCCGCGCTTGAGCAGAACGTTATTGATATTGTGGCCACTAATCAGCGTGACCTGATTCAGCAGCTTGATGGCAGGAAAGTCAATGTTCTCGGTAGTGAAACCACTCTTAACACCCAGTCAGTGACGCTTAATGAACTCTTGCCGGACTGGCGTAATAAGCTGCTGGAAATCATCACCAATCCCAATATCGCCTACATTCTGATGATGATCGGTGTTTACGGACTTATTTTTGAATTCGCCAACCCCGGCTCGATCGTGCCGGGTACTATCGGTTCGATTTGCCTGTTACTGGCCTTGTTTTCCTTCCAGATCCTGCCGATCAATTATGCCGGTCTGGCGCTGATGCTTCTAGGTATTGCGCTCATGGTGGCGGAAGCCTTCCAGCCCAGTTTTGGTGTGCTGGGATTAGGTGGTGTAGCGGCTTTTGTCGCTGGCTCCGTCATGCTGATTGATACCGAATTGCCTGGCTATGGTGTCAATATCGGTGTGATTGCCGGTGTGACCGTCTCAACGGTGGCTTTCTTTTTGATGGCACTGGGCATGGTGCTGCGTAATCGACATCATCCGATAGTCTCGGGACAGGAAGAAATGATTGGCTCGGTTTGTGTGGCCGATGAGAGTTTTTCAGAGAAAGGCAAGGTGCTTGTCCACAGTGAGCGCTGGGCTGCCAGAACCCGAACCCCGTTGCAAAAGGGGGACAAAGCGATAGTCAAAGCCCTAGATGGATTAACGCTGGAAGTGGAAGCGATGGCTAAAGACGAGGAGGCAACATGACACTACAATTTCTGGCAGTGGTGGCGATAGCCATCATTGCACTCTTGATCAGTGCGGTAAGAATTCTGCGTGAATACGAACGCGGAGTTGTCTTTCTATTGGGTCGCTTTTACAGGGTAAAAGGACCGGGGTTTATCATTATCATTCCCTTTATCCAGCAAATGGTGAGAGTGGACCTGCGAACCATCGTGATGGATGTGCCAACTCAGGATGTGATTTCTCAGGATAACGTCTCTGTTCACGTCAACGCCGTGGTCTATTTCCGCGTCATTGATCCGCAGAAAGCGATTATTCAGGTCGAGCAGTATTACGATGCGACCAGTCAATTGGCACAGACAACGCTGAGATCGGTGCTGGGGCAACATGAACTTGATGAAATGCTGTCAGAGCGTGACAAGCTGAATAACGATATTCAGTCGATACTTGATTCTCAGACGGATGCCTGGGGTATCAAAGTCGCCAATGTCGAGATTAAGCATGTCGATCTGGATGAAAGTATGATCCGGGCGATTGCCAAACAGGCAGAGGCCGAGCGTAACCGTCGTGCCAAAGTGATTCATGCAGAGGGTGAGTTACAGGCATCGGAAAAGCTGCAGCAGGCCGCTGAGATCCTGGCGAAACAGCCACAATCACTGCAACTGCGTTATCTGCAAACCCTGACTGACATCGCGGGTGATAAGTCGTCTACGATTGTCTTTCCTCTGCCGGTTGAACTGCTCGATGCGATGCGATCCATGAGTGCCCGAAAAGGGAGTGATTAACGGTTCGGGGCAGGGCTAATCATCTGTTCAGGGCGAATCAGTCTGTCATAGTCTTCTGCACTCATGGCGTCTAAGTCGAGCACGGCCTGTCGCAGACTGCAATCCTGTTGACTAGCGTATTGAACGATTTCAGTCACTTTGTCATAACCCAGGTGGGGCGTCAGCGCCGTGGCCAGCATCAGACTCTTTGTCAACGTAGCTTCCAGGCTTTCCTTATTAGCTTCCATACCGCTGACACAGAACTGATCGAAGCTCGTCATCGCATCAGCCAGTAATTCCAATGATTGCAGGATATTGAGCGCAATGACCGGTTTGAAGGTATTGAGCTGAAACTGACCCTGAGCATTGGCAACGGTAATCGTCTGATGATTGCCCATTACTTGGGCGCAGACCATGTTCAGCATCTCACACTGAGACGGATTGACCTTGCCGGGCATGATGGATGAACCCGGTTCATTGGCTGGAAGATGCAGTTCAGCCAGTCCACAGCGCGGTCCGGAGGCCATCAATCGCAAGTCACTGGCGATTTTATTGAGGCTGCTGGCCAGGGTGTTGAGGCTGCCAGACAGAGCCACGATGGCATCATGACTGGCCTGACCGGCAAAAAAATTCTCACTGGGTCTGAACTCAAAACCGGTTAATTCATTGAGTCCGGCACAGAATGTGGCAGCAAAGTCCTCACGCGTATTGATACCGGTTCCTACAGCGGTGCCGCCCATGGTCAGCGTTAATAAGGCCGGTAAGTCAGATGCTATTGCTGCCTCTGCCAGTTTAAGTTGGGCTGCATAGGCTGACATCTCCTGTCCCAATGATATGGGAGTCGCATCCTGAAGATGGGTTCTTCCGGTTTTAAGTAATGACTGCCAGCGCTCAGATAACATCTCAAAGCGTTGACGGAGCTGTTTGAGTGAGGGGAGCAGGGCATTGTCCAGCGAACACACGCAAGCGATATGTAATGCCGTCGGGAAACTGTCATTGGTAGATTGTCCCAGATTACAGTGATCGTTGGGATGGACAACAACTTTACCTGCGAGCGTCTGAGTCGCCAGCGATGCCAGCACTTCGTTCACATTCATATGTGACTGGGTACCGGACCCGGATTGCCAGAGTGAGACGGGAAATTGATTACTCAGTTCACCCTCGAAACATTGCCGGGCCGCTGTTTTTATTGCATCGGCAATCAACGGATCTAGGTTGCCATGTTGCTTATGCACATCAGCGGCACAGAATTTAAGCAGGCCATATGCACGAATCATTGCTTCCGGCAGTGTTTGCTGACCGACCCGGAAGTGATGCAGGGCAGAGTCTGTTTGCTGGCCCCAAAGAGTGAGTTCCGGTCTGGGCTTAACGTCACTCATGCAGTAAGACATTAAGTTGGTCGACGACTTCTGCCCAGTCTGAATCGTCGTTGAGACATTCCTCGATAAATGCCGCCTGACTGGGCGTCCAGAAAGGGGCGTCTACCAGTGCTTCATCCTGTTCCAGCTTGTTTTCTCTGATAAAGGCATCTATTGCATCCGGTTCATTATCCAGACCAAGCTGTAGAAACAGATTTTCCAATGAATGAAAAGTCGCTTCCATACACGTCTCCTTCGGTCAGAAAATCTTTCACATAATTCAGCTTACGCGAGTCAAACTCATTAGCAAAGGCATTTAACCGCGCTTGTTAATCTGTCGAGCAACTGACTGATTTAATAATTAT
>JABURN010000157.1 GCA_014762585.1 Methylophaga sp. | reverse complement strand
GGGCATAACCGCCGCCGGCGGCACCGCCCTTGAGACCGAAACAGGGCCCCATTGATGGCTCGCGGACACAGACCAGAGATTGTTTGCCGATACGGTTGAGTGCGTCGCTCAAGCCAATGGTGGTGGTGGTTTTACCTTCACCGGCCGGGGTCGGACTGATCGCGGTCACCAGTATCAGTTTGCCGTCGGGACGGTCGGCCAGTTCATCCAGCACATCCAGAGAGACTTTGGCCTTGTAGCGGCCGTAGGGATCGAGATGTTCCGAGGCAATGCCCAGTCGCTCTCCGGCAAGGCCGGTCACTTCCTGCATCGTTGCCTGTTGTGCGATTTCGATATCAGACATGATTTCCCTGCTGTTTATTCTAAGCCAGCATTATACGCGACTTGGCTGCCTTGTCCTGTCCAGACTATTCGCCCCAGCGTGGCATCAGGCTGTGTTCAATACCGGCCTGATCCAGAATACGGGCGACCACAAAATCCACCACTTCCTGCAGGCTGCCCGGTCGGAAATAAAACCCGGGGCTGGGCGGCAGAATACAAACGCCCAGTCGCGCCAGTTTCAGCATATTTTCCAGGTGAATGGCAGAAAACGGCGCTTCCCTTGGCACCAGGATTAATTTGCGATTCTCTTTCAGCATCACATCCGCGGCACGATTAATCAAATTATCGCTCTGGCCACAGGCAATCGCTGACAAAGTGCCCATGGTGCAGGGGCAGACAATCATCGTTGGCACCCGGTGTGAACCACTTGCCAGCGGTGCGGACCACTGCTGTTCACCATAGACTTTTAGCTGCTCAGGCTGACACTGGAACTGCTCACTGAGAAGAGTCTGAACATCTCCGGCACGGGCAGGCAGTTTCCAATCCAGTTCATCTGCCAGCACAATACGGCCCGCAGCAGAAATCATCAGGTGCACGGTGATGTCGCTTTGCAGCAGAATTTCCAGTAATCGTTTTGCGTAGGGCGCGCCTGAGGCCCCGGTAATAGCGACTGCAATCTGTTTATTATCGGTCATCGTGATGCCAGCGCCTCCAGAATTTTCTGGTGGATACCACCGAAGCCGCCGTTACTCATAACCAGAATTTCATCGCCCTGCCCCGCTTCTTTCTGCAAAGCTGTGACGATGCCATCCACGGAATCATGCACGCTGACATGGTCGCCCAGACTCTCGGTGACCTGTTTCAGAGACCACTTGAGACCGGCATCCTGAAACAGCAGCACCCGGTCGGCCTGGATCAGTGACTGCGCCAAGGCATCCTGATGCACGCCCATTTTCATCGTATTGGATCGCGGTTCCAATACTGCGACCAGTTTGCGGTTACCGATACGCGCCCGCAGTCCGGCAATCGTGGTGGCAATCGCCGTCGGGTGATGGGCAAAATCATCATAGACACGGATATTGTCGACTTCACCGCGCAGCTCCAGCCGGCGTTTGACGCCGACAAACTCAGATAAAGCTTTGGCCGCATGTTCCAGAGTCACACCAATATGACGGGCGGCGGCGATAGCGGCCAGCGCATTACTGACATTATGCTGCCCCAGCATATTCCAGCGAACAGTCGCGGTCTGGTCTTCGAAGCGAACCTCAAACTCACTGCCGTCTTTGTTGATTAAACTGGCCTGCCAGTCACCGTCATGACCCAGCGTTTGTCTGGGTGTCCAGCAGCCCATTTCGAATACCTGATCAATGGCCTTTTCCTGCGGTGAAACAATCAGCCCCTCAGAAGGCACAGTTCTGACCAGGTGGTGGAACTGTTTCTGAATCGCCGCCAGATCCTCAAAAATATCGGCATGATCAAACTCGAGATTATTGATGATCAGTGTGCGTGGCTGATAGTGAACAAACTTGGAGCGTTTATCGAAAAAGGCCGTGTCATATTCATCCGCCTCAATCACAAAAAACGGGGTGTTGCCGAGTCTGGCTGTTTCACCGAAATTATCCGGCACCCCGCCAATCAGAAAACCGGGTGACATGCCCGCATGTTCCAGGATCCAGGCCAGCAGACTGCTGGTCGTAGTCTTGCCATGGGTACCCGATACGCCCAATACCCAGCGACTACGCAGTACATTCTCAGCCAGCCATTGCGGCCCTGAGACATAGGGCAGACCTTTATTGAGCACGTATTCCACCGCCGGATTACCGCGAGTCATGGCATTGCCCATCACCACCAGATCAGGCGCGGGTTCCAGATGTGCAGGATCATAGCCTTCCATGACATCAATACCCGCCGAGGCCAGTTGATCACTCATCGGCGGGTAGACATTGGCATCACTGCCGCTGACGCTCATGCCCAGCTCTCTTGCCAGTAATGCGAGACCGCCCATGAAGGTGCCGCAGATCCCCAAGATATGAATATGCACTTATGCCACTCCTGAAATCGTTAACCCCACCACGACCAGAGACAGAATGGTGTAGGCGACTGTCAAAATCGCTGCCATACCGGGTCGAATTTCCAACGCATGACGGAAAATATGGGCAGTAATGAACAGGCTCCAGAACATCAAAATCAACACCAGCAATAGTACCAGGCTGGTCAGTTGTCCCTGTGACTCAACCTGGCGAAACAGCAGGAAAATAGGTAAACCGAACAGCCCCATAATGGCACCGGTACCGGCCATGGCAGTGGCAGTTTGCAGAAAGCGCTCCCCCATACCCCGGACCGAAACGAGTAACCAGCAGACTGCGACTAACAGCAGCGTATCACTCAAGCTGGCAAACAGGGCGGCGGACCAGGGATGATCCACATGACTGACCAGCGTGCCAACAGAAAAATAAATCAGACAAACCAGTTTGAGTAACCAGTGGGACGCCGGCACATCGGCGGGGCCAGCCTTGAACAGGCAGATCTGGAAAAAACGCTGCAATAAAATCATGCAGGCATGATACCCCGTCGCCTGCGGCGAACAAAGTATTTAATGCGGCATTATTGCTGAATGTAGCTCAGAATGGATTGATCGGCTTAGTCAACAATAACCACACCCCACGGCGACTTACCCACCGGGATCGTGTTGATGAGCTCAAGTTTGTTGGTATCAATGACAGAGACACTATTACTGATTCCGTCTGCAGTATAGAGCTTACTGCCATCATCGGTGATAGCCAGCCCCCACACCCGCTGACCGACCATGATACTGCCCTGGTGCGCGAGAGTTTCAGCATCCAGTACCGCCACGGCATTGGCGCGGCCGGTAGACACATACAGTGTTTTATCGTCTGGGCTGAGCAAAACCGCCATCGGTCGGGCCCCTGTGACTTCTACCGACGCCCGTTCAGCAACAGATAAGGTTTTCATATCGATCATCGCCACTTCATTGCCCACTTCACTCGCAACATAAGCTCGCGAACCGGCGTGATTGAAGATGACCCCTCGGGGCCTGGCGGCAACCGTCATCGACTTAACAAGCTGGTGATCTGCTGTTGTGATGACATGCACTTTGTTACTGGCCTCGCTGGTCACCAGCACCAGTTTGCCATCAGGGGATACTGCTACCCCTTCCGGTTCAGTGCCAACCTGAATCCTGGCCAGTACCGATTCATTCTGCGGATTAATCACTGTCAACTGACCAGCATCCTCATTCGGTACATATAAGAAGCCATCCGGACCGACCGCCAGGGTTTCCGGATCACTCCCGACGACCAGTTTGTCCTTGACGCTGAGCGTGAGCAAATCGACGACCGCGATCGCATCTTCCTGACCGACTGCGACATACAATTCTGAATGATCTGCTGACAGGGCCATACCACGGGGCCGGTCGCCCACTGGCAGTGTCTTGCTGACTGTATTCGACTCAAGATCGATAACACTGATGCTGTCTGACATCTCATTGCTGACGTAGGCCCGATCAAGCCCTTCAGCGCTGACACTAGTGCTGATTATTCCCAGGAAAAGAATTATCGCCGGTTTCCGTATCATCATTCTTTCTCTTTTGTTCACTTATCATCTCAGACCACGTCTTCTTCTAATAAGCTCAGTGATAACTCCTATTTTAGGCTTTCAGAACCTTTGATCACTACTAAAGCCCTATCTGTCATTTAATACTCAAGTCAGCCGGGAATTGACCGATACCCATAGTAAGTAAATAGGTATAGGACTATGACGGATAAATCCCTGGAACTTGAAATGCGGCTGGTGATGGAAGGGCTGGAAGAACTGGCGACCATCAGTAGCTACCATTGCCAGCTTGAGCAATGCCGCATCCTCAGTGTGGAAACCGTGGATGAAGCCAGGCAGCGCGAGCTTGCAGAAAGCAGTGAGAACGTCATCACCATGGAGTCACGCCGTCGTCATCAGTCACCGACCTTTATCAGCAAAGCTCTGCGATTCAGGGATCACCATTCTCTGTCATAAAAAAAGCCCGGATAGTCCGGGCTTTTTTTATTGATGAACCTTAAGGCTATACCTGACTGCCATCCGGGTTCACATTCTCATCATCTTCTTTCACAGGCGGCAGCAGATCTTCCTTACTCACGCCCATCGCCAGAATGGTGTTACTGGCGATATAAATTGACGAATAAGTACCAATCACGATGCCAAACAATAAAGCGATTGAGAAGGCATGAATCACTTCACCGCCAAACATGAACAAAGCCACCACAACCAGCAAAGTGGTCAAGGAAGTCATCAGGGTCCGGCTCAGCGTGTCATTCAGGGCCGCATTAACAATTTCCACTGAAGTGCCCTTTCGCATCCGCAGGAAAGTTTCACGGATCCGGTCAAACACCACGATGGTATCGTTGAGCGAGTAACCAATAATCGCCAGAATCGCCGCCAGTACTGTCAGGTCAAACTCGATACGGGTCAGCGAGAAAAAGCCCAGGGTGATGACAACGTCATGTATCAATGCCACCACCGAACCAATAGCAAAACGATATTCAAAGCGAAGCGATACATAGATCAGGATACCGATCAACGCGTAGAGCATGGCCAGCCCACCCTGCTCGGTCAGTTCGTCGCCAACCTGCGGGCCGACAAACTCAACGCGGCGCACATCGATTTCGGTCTGGTTTTTACTCTGCAGCATCGACACCACTTCATTACTAAGCTGGGCCATGTTCTGGGTTTCGATGACCGGCAGTCGAATCAGCACATCATGAATCGAACCGAAGTTCTGCACCGTGGCTTCTGGATACCCACCTTCGGCAAGATCCTGACGAAGCTTATTCAGGTCGACCTGTTCCTTGTAACCCAGCTCGATCATGGTGCCGCCGGTAAAGTCGATACCGAAGTTCAAGCCCTGCATCACCAGGGAGCCGACGGATAAAATGACTAAAATGATCGAAAACACCGCTGCCAGCAGGCGTTTCGACATGAAATTGATATGGGTTTCTTTTGATAAAAACTGCATGTCTGGCAAATCCTAAATTGACAGCTTGGGTTTATGCTGACGACCGTAAATCAGGTTGACCACGGAACGGGTGCCCATGATCGCGGTAAACATCGAGGTGATAATCCCGAGTGACAAGGTCACGGCAAAGCCTTTAATCGAGCCGGTACCAAAGCCGAACAGAACAATGGCGGCAATCAATGTGGTGATATTAGCGTCAGCGATAGTCGAGAACGCTTTTCCATAACCACTATTGATACTTGCTTGCGGACTGTTGCCGTTTCTGAGCTCCTCGCGGATCCGCTCAAAAATCAGCACGTTGGCATCCACCGCCATACCGACGGTAAGGACAATACCGGCAATACCCGGCAGCGTTAGTGTCGCCTGCAGCATCGACAGCAGCGCCACAATGAAAATCAGGTTCGCAGCCAATGCCAGGTTGGCGACAAAGCCGAAGACTTTGTACCAGACCAACATGAATACCAGCACGAAAGCAAAGCCAATCATGACCGAAGCAAAGCCCTGGTCGATATTGTCCTGACCCAGGCTTGGACCGACAGTGCGCTCTTCGACGATTTCAATCGGCGCCGCCAGGGCACCGGCACGCAGCAGCAGCGCCAGGTCACGGGCTTCCGTCGTGCTGTCGAGGCCGGTAATCTGGAACTTTTTACTCAGCTGATCGCGAATCGTGGCGACATTAATGATTTCCGGCACCTGACGGCGGACTTTGGTCAGCTCACCATCGATTTCCTTGGTTTCGGTTTTGGACTCGATAAACACCACCGCCATCGGGTTGCCGATGTTATCGCGGGTGATATTGCTGAAGATACGCGCCCCTTTACCATCCAGCGTCACGGAAACAGCTGGCGAACCGGACTGCGGATCCAGCGTTGATTGTGCATTAATGACGTGTTCACCGGTCAGCATAACCCGTTTGTTGAGCAGGTAAGGGCGGCCGTCACGGTGATAAAACAGTTCGGAGTTTGGTGGCACACGGCCGTTGACCGCGTCCTGAACATCACTCTCAAAATCGACCAGGCGGAATTCCAGCGTGGCGGTGGCCCCCAGAATTTTCTTGGCCTGAGCGGTATCCTGCACCCCAGGCAGTTGCACCACGATTCGGTTTTCACCCTGCTGCTGTACAGTTGGCTCGGCAACGCCAAGCTCGTTGATCCGGTTACGCAGTGTGGTGATATTCTGTTGCAGCGCCAGCCGCTTGGTTTCCCGCAGATTCACTTCATTCAGCTGCATCACCAGGGCAGGATCGGTGGTGTCTTCAGCCACATTGATCTGCAAAGCATCAATTTCACGGCTGATGAGATTCTCAGCGGCATCGCGATCTTCAGCGTTACGAAACACCACGATGAGTTGCTGATCTTCGACCTTGATTTGCTTGTAGCGGATTTTCTCATCCCGTAGCAATAAACGCAGGTCACTGCCATAACCATCCAGCGCCTGCTTAACGGCTGCGACCATATCCACCTCCATCAGGAAGTGCACACCACCGCGCAGATCAAGACCCAGGTTCATCGGCTCAGCACCCAGTCCGGCCAGCCAGTCAGGCGTCGTCGGTGCCAGGTTGAGGGCGATGATGTAGTCGCCGGTTAAGGTCTGGTTCAGCACTTCCTTGGCCTGCAGTTGACTGTCGGCCGAGGTCAGACGAACCAGTAACTTGTCATCTTCGAGCTCTATGCCTTTGTAGTCGATTCCGGCCTCTTTCAGCGCGGTTTCGGTTCTGTCAGCAAGATCCAGATCCACTGTGGCGGACCGACCTGCCGAAATCTGCACCGCCGGATCATCACCAAACAGATTGGGCATGGCATAAATAGTGGCAACAATCAGTACAACAAGAACCAGCAGGTTCTTCCACAGTGGATATCGGTTCATTATAAATTCCTGGTTTTTGAAACCGTTTTTCAGGTGGGGGTGTTACAGTTTTTTCAGCGTACCTTTGGGTAACACAGCATTGATTGACTCACGGCGCACTTTGACTTCAACGCCTTCTGCAATCTGAACAGTAATCGCGTTATCCGTGATCTCCAGAATTTTGCCCATCAGGCCACCGTCAGTGACGACTTCATCACCTTTAGCCAGCGCGGACTGCATGGCACGGTGCTCTTTAGCGCGTTTCTGCTGAGGACGAATCAGCATGACATAGAACAGCACCAATAGCAGAATCGGGAAAGCAAAGTCGAGCAGACCGGGAGATGCCGCAGCCTGGCTTTCAACAGCACCAGCGTGGGCAGCAGAAATGAAAAAGTCCATCATGTGTCCTCAAGTTCATTGATAAAAAGAAACCGATTATGCCACAGCCGGCAGAGTCACCGATAGCAATGACCAAGATCAGTCTATCGGGGTTTCCCGAAGGGCATAAAATTCTTGCCTGAATTCAGTCAAGCGACCATTTTCTATCGCGGTTCTGATATCGCGCATCAACTTCTGATAGTAATAAAGATTATGAATGGTATTGAGCCTCGGTCCCAGCATTTCTCCGGTGCGATCTAGGTGATGCAGATAGGCCCGGCTGTAATTGCGGCAAGTGTAGCAGTCACAATAAGGGTCCAGTGGACCGGTATCGGTTTTAAAACGGCTGTTACGAATCTTGATTACGCCCTGATGCACAAACAGATGACCGTTACGGGCATTACGGGTCGGCATTACGCAGTCGAACATATCCACACCCAGCATCACGGCTTCTACCAGATCTTCCGGCCGCCCAACTCCCATTAAATAATGTGGCTTGTCAGCAGGCATCTTGTCGGCAAGGTGAGTCAGAATGCGAATCATGTCTTCCTTGGGCTCGCCGACCGACAGACCGCCGATGGCATAGCCATCAAAGCCGATTTCTGTCAGCCCGGCCAGTGACTCGTCCCGCAGGCTCTCATGCATACCGCCCTGAACAATGCCAAACAGGGCTGAAGGATTATCAGCATGCGCCTGTTTGCTGCGCTGTGCCCACCGCAATGACAGCTGCATTGAAGCTGCCGCAGTTCTTTCATCTGCAGGATAAGGCGTGCACTCATCGAATATCATCACGATATCGCTGCCCAATGCGCGCTGTACCGCCATCGACTCTTCCGGCCCCATAAACACTTTGTCACCATTAACCGGCGAGCGGAAATGCACACCTTCTTCAGTGATCTTGCGCAGGTCGCCCAGGCTGAATACCTGGAAACCACCGGAGTCGGTCAGGATAGGTCCCTGCCAGCGCATAAAATCATGTAAATCACCATGCTGACTGATGATGTCTGTGCCCGGGCGCAGCATCAGGTGAAAGGTATTGCCCAGAATGATCTCGGCGCCGGTGTCGCTCACCTCTTCCGGTGTCATCGACTTCACCGAACCATAGGTGCCCACCGGCATGAACGCCGGCGTCTGAACCGTGCCACGCTCAAATGTCAGCTGGCCGCGACGGGCAAAACCGTCCTGCGCAAATAGTTCGAACTTCATTGATAAAATTCCGCAAAAAACGCCGCACAGGATACCATTTTCTCCGAGTCGGCAGCGAAAAGGTCACAAAAGCTGACCTGTTAGGCTAAGATCATTGCTGTATTCAATCTGGAGTTGTGAATGTCTGATCCGAAAATCATCGTTGCCCTCGATTATGCTGACAAAGATTCAGCCCTGGCTATGGCTGATCAAATTGATCCGGCTTCGGCCCGGGTCAAAGTCGGCAAAGAGCTGTTTACCCGCGCCGGTCCGGACGTGGTCCGCTCTCTGGTCAACCGCGGTTTTGATGTATTTCTGGATTTGAAATACCACGATATTCCCCATACCGTCGGCCGCGCCTGTGCGGCGGCTGCCGATCTGGGCGTGTGGATGATGAATGTGCATGCCCTGGGCGGGATGGCGATGATGCAGGCTGCCCGAGAAGCGGTCGGCGACAGTGATGATGCCCCCCGACTGATCGCGGTGACGTTGCTGACCAGCATGGATCAGCAGACCTTTGATCTGATCGGCCTGTCAGGCACGCTGGCGGAAAACGTGGTCAAGCTGGCCTGCCTCGCGAAAGACAGTGGGCTGGACGGTGTGGTCTGCTCGGCGCAGGAGGCACCAGCCCTTCGAGAAGAACTGGGTGATGCTTTTCAATTGATCACGCCGGGTATTCGTCCCGCAGGCAGTGACCGCGGCGATCAGCACCGCACCATGACACCGGCCCAAGCGCTCGCCGCCGGCAGTCACTATCTGGTTATCGGCAGACCGGTCACGGCAGCAGCAGACCCGATGCAGGCACTGCGGGAGATCGAACAGAGTCTCAACGGATAACTCGTCATCACAAAAAAGGCCATCATTAAGATGGCCTTTTCTTTTGCAGACAGTGCTGCAGAAATCAGTCTGCACCGATATCCGGATCATCCTCACCGGCATTAAAGCTCAGCATGTCTGATTCCGAATCACACTGGGCTTCGCTGAGGAAAGTACTGGTCACATCCACCGGTCCCAGATGCTGTATTGTTCTGCGCCCAAGCAAAATTGGATAAATCATGTTGTCCCGGTTGCGCAAGCTGAACTGTTCTTCGTACAGCTTGTTACCGACACAGATTGTCATCACCACCACCGAGCGTTCATCACGACCACCAGCGCCCACTGCTGTAAATTCACGCAGCAATGGTCGCTCTATCCGCTCCGTGACCTGTTCGCCGGTATTGCTATCTTCAAAATCAACAGTAAACCTGACCCACTCTTGATCGTCTTTCTCAAACCGCTCAATGTCTTCTGCATGCATTGAAGAAGTCAGCGCGCCGGTATCCAGTTTGGCTTTGGCTTCAACACCCCAGGGCTGTATTTGAATTTTCTCTATCCAGCCCAGTGCCTCTTCTGCCTGTGCTGGTGCAATAAAAAGCGTCACCAGAAAACTCAGCCTGGTCATCAATCGCATTAAGCCTATTTGCATGGGGATTTTTCTCCTGTTGCCCTAAACAGGATTTTAGTTGGTCAGAGTGGCTGAGGGTTCCCCGGAGGCTGAGACCTGACTCACACTTTCTGTTAAACAGATACAAAAAAGCCCGCTTGCGCGGGCTTTTTTCGAAAAGGGCTGAGTTTAGACTTTGAATTTGGCCGAGGCTTCCTGCAGCTGCGATGACAGGCTGCTCAGGGTTTCTACCGCCACAGACGACTCGCGGGCACCTTCCGCTGTATGCTCAGCCACTTGGCTGATATTAACAATACCCCGGTTGATATCCTCTGCCACTGCGGACTGTTCATTCGCAGCACTGGATATCTGGGCACTCATTTCGTCCATGGTGGAAATCATCGCGGTGATGGTATCGAGTGCGGCACCGGCGCTGGAGGCTTTTTCCACACTGGTACGGGCACGTTCACGGCTTTCATTCATGACCTTAACCGCAACTTGAGCTCCCTGTTGCAGGCGCTCCACCATTTCTTCGATTTCATGGGTAGAAGACTGGGTTCTGGCTGCCAGGGTGCGGACTTCATCGGCGACCACGGCAAAACCACGACCATGCTCACCGGCACGGGCTGCTTCAATTGCCGCGTTCAGCGCCAGCAGATTGGTTTGTTCGGTGATACCACGAATCACATCAACAATAGCGCCGATATTGCCAATATCCGCTTCCAGGCTGCTCAACTGCTGGGCGGCTTTTTCCACTTCATTGGCCAGCGAATCAATCGCCTCCATCGTTTCCATCACCACCTGCTTACCGGATTTGGCTTCGTTATCGGCATTACGCGCCGCGTCTGCCGCGTTAGAGGCGGTGCGGGCAACTTCCTGCACGGAGGCAGTCATTTCGTTCATGGCAGTGGCCACCTGACTGGTTTCCGCCTGCTGTTTCAAAACACCATCAACAGTTTCTTTGCTGATGGCTTCCATGTTCTGTGTGGCTGTATTCAGCTGAGAGACGCCACCCACCAATGTGTGAACCAGGTTTGCTACGTTTTTGCGTGCACTATCCAGTTCAAATGCCATCCAGCTGAAATCACTTTTACCGGGGATGACGACTTTCTGGGTCAGATCCCCTTTTTTGATGTTCTGGATTGCCCCCACCAGTGTCGTGGCACGCTTATCACCAAAACGGCCAATCAAATGGGCCATATACATGATACCGACACTACCTAGTAGGACATAGGTCAGAACGGCATAGAGCTGATTGGTGGCGCTCGTGCCCGTAGTCAGCATATACCATTCCAGCAAGGCCAGACCCAGCAGGCCAATAATGCCAAAGCCGGCCACGATGTACATTCTTTTTCTTAGTGAAAAGTTTTCTAATTTAAACACGTCCGTCTCTCCCGGATAACTCTTGTCTCTGTGATTGCTCAGGCATATAAACTGAGGCCCACCGATACCTCTTCTGAGCTGACCGTTTCAACGGTCTCATTCTCTATATCGTCATCCTGACCGCTGGCTTGAGCAAAAATATGAGAATCACCTGCCTGTTCTGATTGCTCCTGCTGCTGATGCTGGTGTTCACCGACTTCAGCATTAGCCAGTTGCAGACCACTCTCAGCAAAACTTTCCCGCAATCTGGGTAGGGCCTGCTCAAGCGCTTCGCGTGTCGCTCCCTGCTGAGCAAGAAAAGTTACACTGGCCTGATCGTTTTGTACATGCAGTCTGACTTCAACCGGTCCCAGATTGGCCGGGTTCATTCTTAATTCAGCTTGCTGAATGCCCTCTTTCGCCATGTAGACGACGCGACTGCTCATCACCTGCGACCAGGCCGGATTCTGCATATTAGGCTGCACCGGCAAACTCAGCGTTGCCTGACTGACAGGGCTTGAGACGCTCCCGCCCTGAGATGACATCAGACCGCTCAGCGTGGTTGGCGCCAGAGGATTACCTGCTGTATCTGACAGCGCTTTGTCAGTAAAGACGGGAGGCAAGGTAACTGCAGGTTTATTTTCCGCCTGCTGTGTCTGCGCCGCGATCATATTGCGCAGATTGGTAGTGACTTCCTGCTTGTTCTGCTGACGCTGCAGTGCATCCATAATATCAGCACGGATTTTAGGTGGCTCGGCATTATCCTCAGACAGTTGCTTTAGCGCAGCTGCCAGATTCGGCGTGGCTTTCTGTAACTGCTGCTTTTCTTCAGCTGTCAGCTTATCAATGGTTTCGCTGATGGTTTTGGCTGCTGTCTGCTGGCTGTTTTTTGCCGCGGAATCCGTGTTCACCGCATCGCTTTGCTTGGGATGCGTTTTCGCGGTCATCTCCACAGAGCCGGTTTTTGCATTATCAACCGCCTGCTGGCTGACTGTGACTTGTGCACGTACCGGTTTATCAGCGTCTTCATCTTTGTTAGAAACATCCGCATTTTTTGACGAACCAGCAGTCTGGCCCGCTCCTGCCACGACGACGCCCTCTTGCTCCTTAGTCTCTGAAGCCCCCTGATCGGCTTCCTGATGCTCGGAATCAGCGTCTGCATCACTGGCTTGCTGATCGGCATTTGCGTCCTGATCACTGGCTTGCTGTTCAGACTCCGGGTCAGCCTGAGTCTCGGTTTCAGATGCGGAGTCTGAAACCGTGTTACTGTCTTCCTCGGCCGGCAATTTATTGCCGTCAGCGGCAACATTCTGCTCGCTATCGGCCGGCTTTGCCGCCTCGTTTTTATCTGAACGGGCACGGCCTGATGCAGCCCGACCCTGCTCAATCTGCTGGTTGAGCTCAGAAGAAAATGCGGATTTATCAGTGCTGTCGCCAGCTCCGGCGCTTTTTCTGGCACTGACCGCCGCCATCGGCTCGGTCTGGATCATGACGGGTTGTGGCATAAAAACTCCTGCTGAGATCAATCTGATCTGTTAATGACACAGAAGCTTTTGCAATCGCTATGCCAGCGCCCGCAGCGCCAATCAGAATAACTCTACATCACCACTATCGAGACTTTGCTGGGTAACGGACTTGTGTTCAGTGGCGGCAATTTTGGGTTGCAGACCTTCGGCTCGCTGTTTTACATCGGCCAGCATTTGCCGGCACTGTTCAAGGTTATCGGGCTGGGTTTGCGCCTGCTGCAACGCTTCGATAATGCCGGCAAGCTCACTCACCGTGTCCAGTCGTTTATTAATGTGCTGACTGAGCTGCGTGCACATATCTTCAAACTGCAGCGAAGTCACTGCCTGATTCACCAGGCCGGCAATCGACTGACTGACCTGGCCGGTACCGTTGATCACCTGCTGGGTTTTATCATTCAACTGCAACATCCGTGCTGAGATGTCACCGACCTTGGTTTTACAGTCCCTCGCCATATCGGTGTCGGCAGTGACGACATCAGAGACTTTTTTCAATGCATCCTGCAGCGTGGTTTTAACGCTCATCGTGATATCGCTGATTTCATCGCTGAAAGCATCGGATTTTTGCGATAGTTTCCTGACCTCATCGGCGACCACCGCAAAGCCGCGCCCCGCCTCGCCGGCGCGGGCTGCTTCAATGGCCGCGTTCAATGCCAGCAAGTTGGTCTGGGAAGCAATATCTTTAACATCATCAAGCAGAGAAATGACCCCATCGACATTACCGTTCATGGCCTCCAGCTTTTCCATCACCAGCTGACTTTCCTGACTAGTTTTGAGTACCGTATCAGCCAGGTAAACAAGCACTGACTCGGTTTCACGGATAAACTCACCGAAATTCTGGCCCTGTTCATCTTCATCGATAAGGCTGTGCAGCATCCGGTCTTCGTTTTCGGTTTGCTGATTCATGCCCTGAAAGCTGTCGGTCAGTTTGCTGATGGCATTACTGATCAGACCGGCAATCTGACGATTTTCCTCGGCAATTTGACTGATTTGTTGCTGCAGCGAGTTCAGTGTTTCCCGATTAAGCTCCGTCACTTCTGTCAGGGCTTGCTGCTCAGTGCTATTGTCTTCCGACTCTGTAAATTGCTCGGATACGGGTCGCTTTAGCAGATAGACAATCAGACTGGATAACAGCAGCAGTCCCGCAACGCGCCAGTCCGCCAGCCAATAGGCAAGGGCTGCCAGCAGCAATGCAATCACGCCTGCCGGCATGGTCTGTTTTAAAATCTGTGTGTCCATGTCTGTTACCCCTGATTCCCTTTTCTTTATCGACTCAGTTTGAGTATTTCTTCAGCTATTTTTTGCAAAGGCACGGTTTTTTCTGCAGCGCCAAGTTTGAACGCCGCCCCCGGCATGCCCCAGACAATGCTGCTCTTCTCATCCTGCAGCAGATTCTGCGCGCCGGCCTGTTTCATCTCCAACATGCCCTGGGCACCATCATCCCCCATCCCGGTAAGCATAATGCCAATGGCGTTGGGCCCGACATGCTGCGCGACTGAACGGAACAGGACATCGACCGAGGGTTTGTGCCGCGATACCGGCGGGCCATCATTAAGGCGGCAATAGTAGCGAGCACCGCTACGTTCAACCAACAGGTGTTTATCGCCTGGTGCAATATAGGCATGACCGGCCAGAATTTGCTCACCATCCTCGGCCTGACTCACCTGCATTGGTGAAAGTCCGTTCACCCGTTTAGCAAAGGCGGCACTGAAGGCCGCCGGAATGTGCTGGGTTATCACCACACCCGGCGCTGATGGCGGCAAGGCACAGAGCACTTCCTTGATAGCTTCGGTGCCACCGGTCGAAGCGCCGATGGCGATGATTTTTTCGGTTGTTCTCAGCGTGGTCGCCGCGGTCGTTTTCGCAAGAATCGCGTCAGCGGTGAGTTTCTGCTCCACCTGCAGGCCAGGTCTGGAAGTCAGTGCCGACAACGGCATTACCGCTGCCGCCTTGACCTTGGCAATGATCTCTTCAGCGTAATCTTCAAGGGTATTAGACAAATCCAGTTTGGGTTTGGCGATAAAATCAAAGGCACCGAGCGACAAGGCTTCCAGCGTGACCTGCGCGCCTTTTTCAGTCAGCGTTGAGACCATCACGACCGGCATCGGCCGCAGACGCATCAGGTTACGCAGAAAAGTCACGCCGTCCATACGCGGCATCTCTACATCCAGCGTCAGCACATCCGGATTGAACTGCTTTATTTTGTCACGGGCCTGATAGGGATCAGCCGCCGTAGCAACGACTTTGATCGCGGGATCGCTGTTTAAGATCTCACTTAAAAGTTGTCTGACAAGAGCAGAATCATCAATGACGATGACTTTCAGCGGATGCATCCCGGCCCCAATCTAGAATAGTTCAACATCGCCGGCCACCGGTTGCGTCTCCAGTTCGGCGACGTAGTGCTGTTCACGCTGAATCACAGTGTCATTATGCAGTGAACGCAGGCGTTTAACCCGCATCGCACCGCTGTCCGGGTGAAACACCACCTTGCGCGGATAAATGTCGCCCAGATCGCTTGCCAGCACTCGAAGCCCTTCCAGCCGCGCATATTCCAGCACAAAGTCAATATTGCGCCTGCCTACGTCATACATACTGTGGATAATCCGGCCGCCACCGACCAGTTTCACTTCCATGTTGCCCCGGCTGGCGCCCTGTTTGAGCATCTCATTGATCAGGTATTCCATCGCCGCACTGCCAAAACGGGTCGCCATATTCATCCAGCTGGGGTTTTCCTGTGAAGAGACTGGCAACATGAAATGATTCATGCCAGCTACACCAGCCTGTGGATCACGGATACAGGCAGAGACACAGGACCCGAGGGTGGTACAGATGAGTTCATCAGGCTCAGTCGTGACATAAAACTCACCCGGTAACAGCTTGGCCGCCCAGCAGCCATGATGCTGGTCCCAATACCGATTGATATGCTCAAAGCCTTTTAGCGGCAGTGGTTGTTCTGTTCTTGCCAGCATCAGTTCAACCGTCTGTAGATAGTGTTACCCAGCGAGGTAAAGCGGTCCGTCACCTTGTAAAGCGTCTCGGAGTGACCAATGAACAGATGCCCGTCGGCAACAAGTAAGTCTGCAAACCGCTCAAACAGCTGTGTTTGGGTAGTCTTGTCAAAATAAATGACGACATTACGGCAGAAGATAAGATCAAACGGCCCGTGCATCGGCCAGTCATGCAGCAGATTCAAACGCTTGAAACTGACACGATTTCTAATCTCAGGTTTAAGCCGCACCAGCCCCGTATTGGCTCCCCGGCCACGCTTAAACCACTGCAGTTCTTTTTCCGGCAATTTGCTCAGCCGCTCTTCGCTGTATATGCCGGCTTCAGCATGCTCAATCACATTGGCATCGAGATCAGTGGCCAGAATTTTAATATCCCAGTCGGCGAGTTGCTGTTGCGCTGCCAGACACATGGCAATGCTGTAGGGTTCTTCACCGGTAGAACAGCCTGCTGACCAGATCCGGATTTTTCGGCTGTCGGCATTGCGTCGCATCAGATCCGGGATCAGCCGCTGTCGCAGATAATCAAAATGGTGGGCTTCGCGGAAAAACGCGGTCAGGTTGGTGGTGATGGCGTTAATCAGAAAGTCCTGCTCCTGCGCATCGCCATTCTCAATTGCATCGCAGAAAGCCTGAAAGTTACCACCGAAATGGGAACGAATCCGTTTAGACAGGCGACCGTAAACCATATCTTTTTTGGCCTCGGACAGCGCAATGCCGGTCTGCTCGGCAACAAAAGCACGAAGCCGTTTGAACTGCCTGTCAGAAAAGGTAAATTCACGCCCGAGCACACCGGTCATTGTTGATCCCTCAGGTTGATCACGGGCGGCATCTGGCCGCCCGATGTCTCAACTAAAACTCATCCCATTCGTCATCATCCTGCCGCGCCTTTGCGGGCCGCCCGAAAGCAGGTCGTGTCGGTTTTGCCGCTGCAGGTCGCTGTCTCGCTTGGGGACGACTGGCGACAGCTTGCTGTTGTTGCGGCGGCCGTGCCATTTCACCGCCGGTGTGAAAGAAAGCCATCATCTGCTGCAGGCTCTGGCCCTGCTCATCCAGTGACTCACTGGCCGCAGCGGCTTCTTCTACCAGTGCGGCATTCTGCTGGGTCATTTCATCCATCTGGGTGACGGCTTTATTCACCTGTTCGATACCGGATGTCTGTTCCAGACCTGCCGCGGCGATTTCAGAAATAATATCGCCAACTTTCTTAGCGCCTTCTACGATTTCTTCCAGGGTTCTGCCTGATTCATCCACCAGCGCCGAGCCTTCTCTGACTTTCTCGCCGCTATCGTTGATAAGCTCTTTAATCTCCCGGGCTGCAGCCGCAGAGCGCTGAGCCAGATTGCGCACCTCGGAGGCCACGACAGCAAAGCCGCGTCCCTGCTCACCGGCACGGGCCGCTTCCACTGCCGCATTCAATGCCAGCAGATTGGTCTGGAATGCAATTTCGTCAATGACACCGATAATATCGGCGACTTTCTTGCTGGAAGCACTGATAGCAGACATCGCCTGAATCGCGCTCTGTATGACCGCGCCACCTTTTTCAGCCTTTTCACGGGCATCCACGGCAAGCTGGTTGGCCTGACGGGCATTATCGGAATTCTGTCTGACGGTGCTGGTCAGTTCTTCCATGCTGGAGGCGGTCTCTTCCAGAGAGGAGGCCTGCTCTTCGGTGCGTTGGCTCAGATCCACATTCCCCTGGGAGATTTCACTGGCAGCTGCAGAAATATTGATGGCTGCCTCAGTGATTTCCTGCACCACGGAAGACATCTTGTTTACAGTGCCATTTATGGCCTGCTGTAGCTGGGCAAACTCGCCGTCATACTCACCTTCCATGAGTTTGGTCAGATCGCCCTCGGCCATCGCATTCATCACCACGGCAGTGGATTCAAGCACCGACTCTACCGTCATCTGCAGTTGTTTCTGCTCGGTGATATCAGCGGCATACTTCACCACTTTGTATGGCTTGCCATTCAAGTCCAGGATCGGGTTGTAGCTGGCCTGCAACCAGATCTCTTTTCCGCCTTTACCCACCCGTCTGTATTCACCGCTGTCAAATTCTCCACGGTTGAGCTTGGCCCAGAATTCGGCGTAGGCCGCACTGTTGGCCAACTCGGCATCGGCGAACATCCGGTGGTGCTTGCCCACCACTTCTTCACGGCTATAGCCAACTACTGCAAGGAAGTTATCGTTGATATCAATGATAGTGCCATCCATGTTAAAGCTGATGACCCCCATCGCTTTGTTAATGGCATCAAACTGGCCATGGATATCGGCGTTTCTCAGTTTTTCCTCGGTGACGTTATGCCATTCCAGCATATTGCCGACATAGCTGCCGGCCTCATCTTTCATGGCAGTCACATTCAGCCTGAACGCGAGCGGCCCGACTTGGATATCCGCAGTGTAGGGCAGATTATTCGGGTCACTTAAAAGCTGACGCTGATGTCTGGGATTTTTATGGAAGTCATCGATATTGGAGCCAACCAGGTTTTTAACACTGAAGCCCGGGAAGGCGTTTCTGAGTGTTTCCTCATGCTCGCCCAGCATATCCAGCGTGGACTGGTTGGCATAGGTAATATTGAAGTCCCTGTCGACCATCATCACTGCGGTAACGGCACCATCCAGAGCCTTTGCCATGATATTGCTGAAATCATCTTCTTGTTTGAGTGAGGTGACTGCCATAGCTGATTCCTCCAGAGAATCATAGGCACTCAGCATCTGCTGAGCGACTGCATTCAAAGTGTTATCCCAGGCGGCTTCAACTGAATCCGTCCAGTTTTCCCCTGCCAGCCTGCTCATTACTGTTAGCAAGCTGGTTTTAACTTTTTGGTAATCCTCGGCTCCGACACCATAACCCTGATGACGAAGTCCGAGACCTTTCAGGTAATCCTGCAAAATCTCCGGTTTGCGCAGGTTGTTGACCAGCAGGATGAGCGCTGCAAGCAGTTTCTTCTGCTGCCCCGCAGCCGAGACACCGTCAAACATTGGCTTAAGCTCGGGATAGTGAGAAAACAGATGTTGATAAAATTCATTAACGATCTGCTCGCCTTGTTCTGCCAGCTGCGCAAAGCTCTGTTCTACAATTTCTCTATCGGTTTTTCTGGGAGTTTCTTGAGCAGCCTTGACCGTTTTTTTTGGCGTTTTTACTGTGCTCTTTTTCTCGCTCTGTCCTGCTGTTACTGCTTCATCTTCCTGCGCTAACCAGGCCAGAGGATCATTGCCCATCGCTTGTTTGTTCTCAGCCATCGGCTGTTCTCCCACTCATCAAATCCTGCGCCAGTGACAAGTAATCTTCAGCGCCCGGACTGTTTTTTCGATAATCAAAAATGGTTTTGCCAAAGCTGGGGCATTCGGCCAGCGCGACATTTTCCCGAACCGGGGTAAAAAACACCCTGCCCGGGAAATATTTCAAGATGCGGTTCCTCACCTCTTCGGTCAGCTTTCGCCGCATCTGCATCCGGGTCGACACCAGCCAGAGTTTGATTTTATGACCGGCCAGTTCTTCCGCCCGTTTAAGGATTTGGATCATCCGTGACAGACCCTGCAGCGACAGATAATCGCCGGATACCGGTATCAATAATTCACCGGCGGCAAACATGGCATTGACCCCCAGCAGACCCGAAGAGGGCGGACAATCAATCAGCACATAATCATATTGATTGAGTGACGACTTTAGCAGCGCTTCCCGCAGACGATGACCGCGCTGAAGACCACCCTCACTGGTGTGCTCAAACTCATTCAAACGGCTGCCGGCGACAATCAGATCCAGCTTGTCGCGGGCCGGAATCTTAATATCATCAATGGCTGCACCATCCAGCAAAACACTGTCGAGACCGGGCTGATTATTATCAAAGCCCAGACTGGTCGCGACCTGCCCCTGCGGGTCCAGGTCCATCAGAGCCACTCTCTGTCCCGCCTGCGCCAGGGCATGTCCGAGGTTCACCGTGGTGGTGGTCTTACCGACCCCGCCTTTCTGGTTCATGATGGCAATAATGCGTGCTGAGCTCTGTGCCATCTTTAGCCAATCTGCTCGCGACTGAGTAATTTATCGATATCCAGCAGCATGACCATGTTGTCGTCCATGCGGGTAATGCCTGAAATAAATTCGGTGCTCAGCTGCTCACCAAAATCGGGCGCCGGCTGTATCTCATCCGGATGCACATTGTGCGCATCTGACACCGCATCTACCACGATCCCGACAGTGCGCTGAGTCACATCCTGCACTCTGAGTACGACCACCACGGTGGTCTTGGTGTAGGGCTCAAACGGCATCCCGAAGAACAGTCTCAGATCCACAATCGGCACGATGGCCCCTCGCAGATTCAGCACACCACAGACGTGCTCAGGCGTGTTCGGAATTGGCGTCACATGATCCCAGCCCTTGATTTCCTGCACGCTGAGAATCTCAACGCCGTAATGCTCCTGATTCAGTTCGAAAGTGAGGTACTGCAGCATCCCGGCCTCGACGCTGCCCATCACATCGAACATATCCAGAATTTCGTTGCTTTGACTGAGTTCAATCATGACAGGTCCTAGGCCGCCCGGATGGCTCTGTTAACACGTTGTTGAGACGGCTGGCGATACAAAGTCAGCAGACCGGAAATATCCAGGATCAAAGCGACCGTACCATCACCGAGTATGGTGGCACCGGCCATACCGGTCACTTTGCGGTAATTGCTCTCCAGGCTCTTGATGACAACCTGCTGTTGGGCCAGTAACTCATCCACCAGCAGGCCTACTTTGCGGTCTTCGAATTCGACCACGACCAGCAGCCCATCCTCCAGCTTGTCGCTGCGCGGTGTCAGATTAAACAGCTCATAAAGCCGGATGATCGGCACATATTCGTCACGCAAACTGTAAACCTCGCCCTTGCCGGTGACCTGTTTGACGGTGCCCGGTTTGATCTCAACGGACTCAATAATTGAAATCAGGGGGATGATATAGCGCTGGTCACCGACCTGGATGGTCTGGCCATCCATAATCGCCAGGGTCAGCGGCAGGCGAATAGTGAAGGTGGAGCCAAGGCCCGGCGTGGAGCTGACGTCCACACTGCCGCCGAGACTATGGATGTTTTTTCGCACCACATCCATGCCCACCCCCCGACCGGAGACATCACTGACCTCATCGGCAGTGGAAAAGCCGGGCATAAAAATGAGTTCATGAATTTTTTCCGGACTCAGCGTCTCATCGCTGCTGACCAGGCCGCGCTCAATCGCTTTGCCGAGAATTTTCTCTTCATTGAGACCGGCGCCGTCATCACTGATCTCGATGACGATGGTGCCGCCCTGATGATAGGCATTGAGATGCAATAAACCGGTTTCCGGTTTGCCCGAGGCAAGGCGTTTTTCCGGTGTTTCCAGACCATGGTCCAGCGAATTGCGCACCAGATGCACCAGCGGGTCACCGATTTTCTCCATCACGGTTTTATCAAGCTCGGTCTGTTCACCGCTCAGTTTCAATTCGACCTGTTTACCCATCTTGGCACTAAGATCATGCACCAGCCGCGGGAAACGGTTAAAGGCAAAACTGATGGGCAACATGCGAATCCGCATAATGCCTTCCTGCAGTTCGCGGGTATTACGCTCCAGTTGTTCCAGACCATCGATGAGTTGCTGAACACGACTGAGGTCAAAATTCTCACCCAGTTGGCTCAGCATCGATTGCGTGATCACCAGTTCACCAACCAGATCAATCAACGAGTCAACCTTGTCGGTACCGACGCGTATAGATGAGGCTACGGTGTCGGTAGCCGCTTTTTTTGTTTCGATGACAGGCGCATTGTTCGTGCTTGCAACCGGGTCTGATTCTTCAACAAGCGGCGCGGGTTCATCCTGCTCTGCAACAGTGACTGTTTGTTCCGACAGGGGTGTCACGCTCAGTTCACAATCGCCTTCGACCCATTCGAAAATTTCATTGATCTGCTCCAGCGTGACATCACCGCGCAGCTCCATCGTCCACGCCAGATAACAATCTTCCGGCTCTAAATCGCTGAATGCCGGTAAGGCTGATGCATCCATATCAACCGAAAGCTCGCCCAGTTCAGCGAGTTCCTGCAGCATACGCACAGGATCGTTGCCGGTCTGCAGCAGATGGCTGTGTGGTTTGAAAAAGATTTGCCACCCAGTTGACTCAGTCGTTTTCGGCTCTTCTGTGTCTAAAGGGCTGCTTATGTTGCCGTCTGTCTGCAAAAAAGCCTCGATATCTTTGCCCACACTGGCAGCAGAAGTCTCATCAATCTCATCGCCCTGCTGCACTGCTGTCAGCATGTCTCTGAGCACATCCACTGCCTGCAGCATCGTGTTGATCGCGAGCTGACTGACATCACGTTCGCCGTTTCGCATCTGATCCAGCAAGGTTTCCAGGCCATGGGTAAACTCGGAGACCCGGCTGAAACCGAAAGTGCCGGCCCCCCCTTTGATGGAGTGCGCAGCCCGGAAAATCGTGTTGATGGTCTCGGCATCCGGTGCGCCTTCCTGCATGCCAAGCAGTCCCATTTCCATCGCATCAAGGCCTTCGAAACTCTCTTCGAAAAAAACCTGATGAAACTGGGAAACATCAATGCTCATGGCAGACTCTGACTCACTATCCTGAAACTCAGCCCAGCACTTTGTTGACTGTGGCGAGCAACTGATCAGGGTTAAAGGGTTTGACCAGCCAGCCGGTGGCACCGGCAGCGCGACCTTCCTGTTTTTTATCCGGTCCGGCTTCTGTGGTTAACACCAGAATCGGAGTGAATCGATAATTGGGTAACTGCCGCAGCTCGCGGGTGAGGCTGAGGCCATCCATTACCGGCATATTGACGTCTGTCAGTACCAGGTCGAATTTTTTCTGACGGGCGATTTCAAGGGCATGTTTACCGTCTTCTGCATCAGTCACTGTGTGACCGGCACCTTTGAGGGTAAATGCGACCATTTGTCGCATCGAAGCAGAGTCATCTACTGCCAAAATGTTTGCCATAACACTGTCACTCCTTATTGCTGACTCAGACTGATGCTAACTATTCTGCCGGTAAAATGGGTCCATGCCTAATATATCGACTGCATCACAAAAAACCTTACTGGGTTCTGACCAGATCGTCACCAGTCCCTGGGCCCGGGCATCACGCTGGAAACTGTAGAAAAGCTGTAATGCTGCGGTATCAATACGCTGTAACTGACTGACATCGATATTCACTGCCTGGCCATCCGCCATCGCAGCAAGCAGCTGCGCATAAATGTCAGCGCAGTGAGCTATAGTCAATTGTTCGCCACATTGAATCTCATTGATACTGTTCACGACCTGCTCCCTAATAACGGATAAAACAATCACTGCATT
>JABURN010000018.1 GCA_014762585.1 Methylophaga sp. | reverse complement strand
ACAGGATCGGGATTGGTGGTTGGCTGGGCACCTGCTTCTGGATGATTCACCTGCGGGGCGGCATGGGCGTCTTTGATGGTGTCGGCGTTCATGTGCATGTGATGCTGCTCATTGGTATCTTCATGATGCTGATTTTCATGCATGTTTTTTTCAACCCGTTCAAAAAGCTCAAATGGGCTGTGGCCGAGCATGACTGGATAACCGGTCGCAATGCTTTGACTCAAATCCGCAAGCTGGTTTTGCTTAATCTGATATTGGGCCTCGTTACCATTGTGGTCGGCGCTTCCGGACGATACTGGCCGGTGGTATGAAACGCTTAAAGCTTTATTCGCTGTTTCTAATCTTGCTGCCAGCCCTGTTACAGGCAGAATCCATCAAGCGTATTCAGAATGCAGATGGCAGTGTCGAGTTCAGTAATGTCGGCACCAGCTCCGGTCAGCACACTGTGATATATAAATCCCAAACTGGTGAAGGCTTTGTATTTTCCGATCAAAAGCCCAAACACGGCAGTTTTGAAATCCTGAAATACAGCTGTTTTGCCTGTAATCCTGACTCCAGAATCAACTGGCATACCATCAGCCTCAATACCGCCTCTTATGCCGCTGAGGTCGAGCGTATCGCCCTCAAATATGAGGTCGATCCGGCTCTGGTACGCGCCGTTATTCATGCTGAGTCGGCGTTTAATGTAAAAGCCCTCTCCAACAAAGGGGCGCAGGGCTTGATGCAGTTGATGCCGGGCACAGCTAAAGATCTGGGCGTCCGAAATGCCTTTGATGCCAATCAGAATATCGAGGGTGGCGTGAAATATTTAGCCGGCTTGTTGCAACAGTTCGACGGTGACATCAAACTGGCCACTGCGGCCTATAACGCCGGTCCCAATGCAGTCAGGAAATATAACGGTATTCCGCCATACGCAGAAACCAAGGTCTATGTAGAGCGCGTCGGCATTCTGCATCAGCGCTATCGCCATGAAGGTTAAAAGCACCAGAAAGCTTCTGAGCGAGCATGAAGCACTCACGCATTCGTCGATGCAGAAAGTGAGTTCTCATGTTCAGCGCCGTGACGGCGACTGGGTGCTGAACACCGTGCTGGTTGAGGGACAGGATATCCCCTTCAAATACAAACGCCGCAAGCTGTATAAATCATTAAAGGGCGCCCGTGTTGATATGATTTATTATCCGGACACTGAAACCATCGCCGGCATGGATTTTCCGTTCATGCGGGTGGTTAAAATCAACTTATCCTGAGCTCGGCAGTTTCAGCGTTAGTCTGCCTTCACGTTGCGTCATATCCAGGTGCTTCATGAAGCTCATTCCAAGCAAAACGACATCGTCCGGCATATGCGGATTGATACTGGCCTGAATATTCTGCAAAGTAATGCCGCCAAGCTGCACTTTGTCGAGCCGGGTCTGATAGACCGCGATCACCCCGTTTGCGGTGGACACCATGCCCCGCGAGCCTTTCTCTAGTCCGGCCGCTTCGGCGATCCCTTCAGGCACACTGACATGGGTAGCACCAGTATCGAGCAGAAAGTTAACCGGGTGACCGTTAATCAGACCCGGCGCCAGATAATGGCCGGCACGGTTACGTTCCAAGACCACTTCACCATTAGCAGACTCTGAACTCATCAGCGCATGATTGGGATTGTCGCGCTGCAGTATCAGTCCATTGAAGAACAAGGTCAAAGATGCCATAAAAAACAGCCAGAACAGAACAGTCAGTAGTCTGCCGGAAAAGAGTTTGGGCGGTTCAGGTGCACTCATAAATCTGATTTTAACGGTAATTCGTTAATAAGACACCCGCCTTGAACGATGAATCCGGGGCGATGACTTAAGCCCGTTAGGTTAGAATGGCGACATTCAAAGAGAGAGGTGACTTATTAATACCATCAGTATTCTGGGTAGTGGCTGGCTGGGCAGACCACTGGCGGCCCATTTTGCAGCGGCAGGTTATCCGGTAAAACTATCCACTCGCAGTGAGAGCAAACTCGCTGAATTGAATCAGGCTGGTTTTGACAGCTACCTGGTTGATATTGATCAGGATAGCCCCATCGATACAGACTTTCTCGATGCCGATATTCTGATTATCAATATCACCTGTAAAAACGTGGTCGGCTTTCAGCGCCTGATAAATGCGATTGAGCACAGCCCTGTCAGTAAAGTGCTGTTTGTCAGTTCCAGTTCGGTTTACCAGAATCTGAACCGTGAAGTCAGTGAAGACGAAGGCCTGGAAAATCCAGACAGCCCTTTGTTTCAGATTGAGCAGCTATTCCAACGCTCAACCACATTCAAAACCACCCTCCTTCGCTTCAGTGGCTTGGTGGGTAAAGGACGCCACCCCGGCCGTTTTTTCCGGGGCGGCAAAACGGTCAAACAACCCGATGCGCCGATTAATCTGATTCACTTTGATGACTGCATCGGCATTATCGACGCAATTGTTGAACAGGCTGCCTGGGGACAGGTTTTTAATGGCTGTAGTGACACCCACCCGGTAAAGCGTGATTTTTATACTCAAATGGCACGCCTGTTAGACAGGCCAGCACCTGAATTTGAGTCAGCGCAGGCGTTTAGTTACAAAATCGTCAGTAACCAAAAAATCAAACTTTCTCTTCAATATCAGCTCAAGCACCCGGACCTGCAAAAGCTGCATGACTTCGGCGATTGCGGCCAATAAATTCTCATTTAACAATCACTTACTAATATTAAGTCAATTAATTTAGTTTAAGTTTCTTCTTCCTGTGTGCTAGTATCCACGGCAATTTTGTGCAGACATCAGCGTCAGCACAAAATGCTGGAGAAATGTTAGCCAATTCAGATAACTACTCTGAAAAAGTCAGGAAAAAGTGAGATATTTCACTGTTTTATTTCCCTGAAAACTCTATCCTCCGCAACGTACAACAACCAAGAAAAGGGAAGTCATTAGAGGTCCGCCTCTTTTGCAAAGCAAGTAAGTCCCATGCCATCACTGCCTCTCGGTAGAGATCTGCCTGCGATTTGCTTGGTTTCTTGGGGGCGATTGTTTTTTTGTTTGATAGGAAGACTTGCCCCATGACAAAACCTTTGAAGTTGTTTGTCACGCCGTCATCGGCACTTATCTTTGCGTTTGTATTCATCAGTTTTATCCTGTTTTACGCTGCCAATGTACAGGCAGCGCCGACATCACCTGACATCAATCCACAGCGGCATAAAATCGCCAAGCTCACCGCTGAACTCAATCGTTTATTGCAAAG
>JABURN010000132.1 GCA_014762585.1 Methylophaga sp. | reverse complement strand
ATCCAGTTCTGCAGCTTTTTCTGCAGCGACGGATAGAGTTGAATACAGACCGGCAGAAGTCGCAAAGGCGATGCCACTTGCCAACACAGTCAGTTTTGATTTCACTCGTGCTCTCCTAACTTCATTAAAATAATGACGGAGAAGATACACTAATTGCGAATCATTATCATTAATTTTCGTTACTTTTGTGACAAATGTTAATTCATTGTTGCAAAAATACTACATCATCAAACGGATGCCCGGCTGACTCAGGCTGTGGTTACTGAACTCAAACAAGCCACGACTGATATCTTTGGCGAATTCAGAGAAATGATGTTCGGTCATTCGAATGGTGATCGAACCCATGGTCAGATGAATCATCTGGCAATCCGGGCAATGCTGAATATCGACCGTCGAGGACTCGAAGACGGTCTGTGGTCGGCAGCTTGAAGCCATAAGTGCTCCTCAGTTAATTGATAATGAAATGTCATGCTGGGAATACAGCGGTAGATGTTTATGACGGCAATACATAGCCCACCAGCGCTGAGATAAATGCTGCCACAGCGCTTTAATGTCTGGCTGATCGTAGTGTGTCAGTAACAGACGATAATTACGGCTGATCTGCAGGGCGACACAGGCACTGGGATTGGACTGATAGGATTTTTCCAGTTGGCGGTTAGCGGCAACCAGGCATTCACGATGCCAATCCGGCCGGCGATGAAGACGGGCCGTCATGACATTTTCCTTGCGGCGGCTGCCAGCAGCATGCTCCAGACGGTGCGTTTGGAAGGTTTATCCAGACAATTGAAATCTGCCGCGTGCAATTTACCCTCGGCAATGAGGGTTTGCAGACGATCCTCGCGGAATGCGAGATGAATTGTGTGACTGCGTTGTTGATTAAATTGTGCTGCTTTCATATCTCACCCCTACTGAAAAACAGTAAGTGTGAGTATAGAGACACTTTAATCTAAATGCAAATCATTATCGTTTAAAGCTTAAGCATTTGATTTGATTGCTCTCAGCTACGGCGAATAAGATCCGGTCGCATAGTAACCAAAGCCGACGAACGGCCAGTCATGCTTGGGGTTGTAAGGTCTGCCGGAAGCACTGTTAACCGGCCAGCGCTGACTGTCGATAATGTCGATCACAGGCAAAGTCAGGGTCTTCTGATCCACTTTGAGTGTGGTTTTTTCGCTGATCTTACCGTAGACCGTCAACATACTGCCGGTAGTAAAGATTTCCGGGTCGAGAAAATCTTTGCTTCTGACCAGAAAGCGGCCCTGGCTTTCATTCGACTCTACCGGCCGGCCGTAACGGTTGAGTGGAAACTGCACCAGTTGGATCTGAGAGAAGTTCTGCTCGTTTTTGACTTCAATAATTTTACCGCCCCAGCGAACCGCTTCGCCGATATGCGCCTCGACATTTGCACTGACTGATTCAAGCTGAATATCAGAGCGCGGGGCATGCTGAATGGTGGCAGGGGCAGAACTACAGGCTGTAATGAAGATCGCCAGGCTGGCAATAAGGAACGCTTTCATGCTTTCTCCCGTCCGGTATGGCAACCGGTGATTGTGATGTATGCAGATCGACATACATGCCGGTGATTAGTTTCAGTTAAGGAAAAACCTAGCGGCGTTTTCTTTTTTGTTTGCGGGCAGCTTTTTTCGCGGCCTTCTGTTCACGCACGATCAGCACCTCAGCCCACTCTTTTTCTGTCATCGCCGGGGTTTCCCAAGTGATAGGTCCGAGCATACCGGCGCGGATCTCGGTCAGGATAATTTTTGCTACCCGTTCCAGATCAACGTGACCACCGCCCCGCAGACAGCCACGGCGACTACCGATGATTTCCATTGTCTCAAGCCCGCTTTCCGGCAATTCGGCCAGTTCAAACCGTTGCTGAAGTTGTTCAGGATAGGCCTGCATCAAATACTCTACGGCATAGAGCGCTATATCATCGTTGTCGATCGCGGTTTCCTTGATAGCGCCAGTAATCGCCAGCCGGTAACCGCTATGCGGGTTTTCGAGATTGGGCCACAACACACCCGGCGTATCGTGCAACACGATGCCTTGCTCCAGCTTAATGCGTTGCTGCATCTTGGTAATGGCGGGCTCATTGCCGGTTTTGGCAATCTGACGACCCGCCAGCGAATTAATCAGGGTGGATTTGCCCACATTGGGTATGCCCATGATCATGGTCTGGATCTGCTTCACGCTACTGGCTTTGGCCGGTGCCATTTTATGACAGAGACTGAGTAAATCTTTGACCCTATCCTGTTGCTGAGCAACCATGGTCAGCGTTCTTACCGACTGCTCCTGTTCCAGATATTCCTGCCAGCTTTCAGTCACGGCAGGATCGGCCAGATCCATTTTATTAAGCACCTTGATACAGGGCTTGTTGCCACGCAGCTCGGCCAGCATCGGATTCTGGCTACTGAATGGAATCCTGGCATCCAACACTTCAATGATCAGATCCACCTGCGGCAGAATCTGCTTCATCTCCTTGCTGGCCTTGTGCATATGGCCGGGGTACCACTGAATAGCCATCAACTGACCCCTTGCAGCCGCCGGGGCTGAAACGCTGTTTGATTTTTCATGGCGGCTATTTTAGCCCAAAGGCCGACTGATATCAGTTGTCACGCAGATACTTGCTGATATCCACCTCATCAATTTGCTTGGCCGGCAGGAAACGCTGAGCATACTGGATATAAACACCACTGCGCAGGAACAGCTCAAACACCTCTACATCAATGTGGTCGTTCTGCACCATGCTGTAAAGAATATCCAGTGCCACACTGACCGGTTTTGCTTTCTTGTACGGGCGATCGGCGGCAGTCAGCGCCTCATAAATATCGGCCAGCACCATGATCCGCTCCGGCATCGACAATTGGTCCCCGGTCAATTTGCGTGGATAGCCGGTACCTTTCATGGTCTCATGGTGAGTGGAGGCATAACGCGGCACCCGCTTAAGTTCTTCAGGGAACGGCAGGCTTTCCAGCATTTTAATCGTGCTGATCATGTGTTCATTGATTTTGAAGCGGTCCTCGGCGCTCAATGTGCCACGTGAGATGGCAAGGTTATGCAACTCACCCAGGTTGTAAAGGTACTTGGGCACTTCCATTTTAATACCGAACTTCGGATCATAATCGGTACTGTGCTGACGCTCGATCAAGTGCTCGGGACGATCCACCAGCAGCTTCTCAGTTGCCGGTAATGGCCGTGATTCTGTCTGCAGGCGAGACATCTCACCGGAAGACAGGC
>JABURN010000094.1 GCA_014762585.1 Methylophaga sp. | reverse complement strand
TCAGAGTGAGTTTGCTGGATGGCGAAGAACCCGTGGCGGGACTGATCCTGGGTGAACAGCGTGAAGTTTCGATGGCCGCTGGGCCCAAGCAGTTTTACGTGCGCCGTGTCGGAGAAGAAGAAAGCTGGCTGGCCGAGGGCTACCTGCAGATTAACCCGGTTATGCTGAACTGGATTCAGAGTGAAATTATCAATCTGGCCCGCGAGCGCATTGCCCGTGTTGAAATCACGCAGCCCAATGGTAATTCTGCCGTGTTGGTGAACCTGGGTAAAAAAGATCAGTTCGGTACCCCGCAGTCAGGTGACAAAACGGTCTTCAAATACCCTCAGCTGGGTTATGACATTGCCGGTTCGCTGCATCAGATGCGGCTGGAAGATGTGAAGCCTGTTGAAGAATTTGATCGGGGTGATGCCGATGTGGTCACGGCCGAGTTCACGACATTTGATGGGCTGGTGGTCACCACCAAAACCTCATTTATTGATGGTTTCTACCTGACTACTCTGAGTGCGGCTTTTGATCCGAGTGCTATCCAGCCTGCACCGAAAGATATTCAGGAACTGGATGTCACCAAAAAGCCGGATGAAGTGCGTGCTGAAGTTGAAAAGCTGAACGAGCGCTTGTCGCCCTGGGCTTATCGGGTCAGCGGTTTTGTCGGTACCAACCTGATGCGTGCCAAAGACGATATCGTGACCGAACGTTCCAACGTGATTCCGATGCCGCCTGATATGAGCGGATTTGGACCCGGACAATAAGTACTCAACTGTCCTAACAAAAAAGGCGCCCCGGGGCGCCTTTTTTTGATCTTAATTGATAATGGATTTAACGGCGGAGGCCAGTTCATCGGCCGAGAATTTAGGCAGGAAATGATCGGCGCCCACTTTCTGCACCAGCGCTTCATTGAAGGTGCCACTCATTGAGGTATGCAGCAGGACCTTTAAATCTTTCAGGTTTGGGTCTTTACGGATCTCGGAAGTCAGTGTGTAGCCATCCATCTCAGGCATCTCAATATCAGAGATCAGCAGTGACACGTGCTGGCTGACATCCAAGCCTTGCTGGGCCCAGTTTTGCAGGACCTGTAAGGCCTCACGGCCGTTTTTGGCGATGGTGGATTCGACGCCAATCTGATCCAGCGTGCGTTTGATCTGATTTCGTGCAACGCTGGAGTCGTCGGCCACCAGAATATGTTTACGCTCTGCATCGCTGTTATCAGTCGCCTCATCAGCAATATCATCAGAGACTTCGGCATTATTGCCCATAATTTCTGCCAGGACCTGCTCGACATCAATAATCTGGACCAGCTGCCCATCAACTTTGGTAATCGCTGTCATATAGTTATTGGCACCCGAAGCGGCCGGTGGGGGCAGCACTTCGGACCAGCTGATATTAACGATGCGGTCAACTGCGCTGACCAGGAAACCCTGCACAGTACGGTTGTATTCTGTGAGAATCACAAACTTGTCCTTGGTATCGTCTACACCACGACGACCGATACTTTGAGACAAATCCACGATGCTGACCGTCTTGCCCCGAATCGATGCCATACCTTTGATGACGGGATGGGCATTGGGCATTTTGGTGAGTGCCGGACAGGGGATAGCTTCCCGCACCTTAAACACGTTGATACCGTATAACTGCATGCCGCCTAACCTGAATAACAGTAGCTCCAGTCGGTTGGTGCCAGCGAGGTTGGTGCGTTGATCCACACCGTCGATCATGCTGTTCATGCATACTCCTGTAATGAAGGTCCTCTTGATTCACACATGTTGAATCTGTGAAAGACCAGAATATAAAGACTATCGGCAAGTGCGAGGCGGACTTGATTAATTTGCGGGCATGGACTTTGCAAAGAACAATTCATCATTTTGTTCAGGCGCCAGAGGATGCCCGTCATGTCTATGCGTTTCATTATAATGAGTTTCTGCGTCGTTTTTTTGACACAGGCGGCCCAGGCCGATAATTTACAGCCGATTGCAGATATCGAGCAGGCGGCTTATGTCCATGCTTTGAATGATGCCCAGCTTAGCTATAACAGCCCGCAGGTGCTGGTGGAGTCACTGGATAACCGCCTGCGACTGCAGCAATGTGAAAAAACGCTGCAGACTTTCTCTAGTTCTGCCGCTAACACGGTTGGGAGCAGAACGATTGGCGTGAAATGTCCGGCTGCAACCGAGTGGACTGTGTATGTACCGGTAAAAGTAAAAGTGATGAAACCGGTCGTGGTGGCCGCTAAACCTTTATCAGCACACACCACGCTGACAGAAGCCGATGTCCGTATGCAAGTGATGGATATCGCTGAGCTGCGTCAGGGCTTTCTGGAATCCACAGCACAGATTCAAGGACAGCAACTGCGTTATCCTCTGACCGTGGGGTCAGTGATTCCCTCACGTGGTCTGAAACAGGAAAAAGTGGTGAAGCGTGGTGAACAGATTGTCCTGGTTGCTGCAGCCGGCACGATGGAAGTCAGAATGAACGGAACAGCGCTGGAAGATGCCAGTGTCGGTGATAAGGTCAGGGTCAGGAACAGTTCATCGGAGAGAGTGGTCGAGGGGGTTGTTCATTCTCCGGGCGTTGTCAAAGTCACAATGTAGCGTCAAAATTCAGACAACATAGAAAAATACTCAAGTTTTTTCTGTATTGGTCGACAACAAGAGCAGAAAGTATTTGGAGACAGCATAAATGGCTGAAATAAATAACATAAAGCCACCCTTGCAGCCGGATCTTAATCCGACACGCAACGTGGCTGAGCGCAAGAGCCTGACTAGCTCTTCGTTAACACCTGCAGAAAGCCCGGTGGATAAAGTCAGCCTCAGCGACACTTTATCGCAACTGGAGCAGAGCCTGGCAGAAGTGCCGGTGGTGGATACTGCCAAGGTTGAGTCAATTAAGCAGGCCATCGAAGACGGTTCCTATCAGATCGACAGTCAGGAACTGGCACGAAAAATGATTGATTTTGAGGGAGACTTATAAACAAGGAACACCCTCATGTCGATGAATGCGCTGCAGCAACTGAGCTCAATGTTGCAATCCGAACTCAATCACAGTGTTCAACTGGCGCAACTGCTTAAGCAGGAACGAGAAGCCCTTAAAGCGGCCGATCTGGCGCAAATTTCTGTGCTCACTCAACAAAAACAACCGCACATCGTCCAGCTGGAACAGCTGGGGCGGCAGCGAGAGCATTTGCTCAAAGCGGCAGGTTTCCCCGGCGGCAAGTCAGGTCTGGAGGCATTTATTGCCAACCATCCGGAAAATGAGGCCAG
>JABURN010000200.1 GCA_014762585.1 Methylophaga sp. | reverse complement strand
TGGCTCTGGCTCTGGCTCTGGCTCTGGCTCTGGCTCTGGCTCTGGCTCTGGCTCGGTTTCAAGCAGCAAGGAAGTGTCCTCATCACTCAATAACGAATCCAGTTCTTCCAGTGCCGGATCCTGCTGAGCGTGATCTTCGGACTGATCTGTTATCGCTTCATCCGCTGTTTCTGGTTGATCAAAATCAACCAGTTTTTCAGCAGCGTCATCCAGGTAGTTGGTCTCAGCATGACCATGCTGACGTATCCCTTCCATGTAGATATCACAGCAGGCGAGGATATCGGCGAGCCGGTTCAACTGAGTTGGAGTGAAGGTCTCGCGACTCTCACTCTGCTTATGAATTTTGTCGACGGTGTGTTTGAGAATGTCGGCCGCTTCCGGATAGTTGAGCATCTCAAGGCTACCGGTAATCAGCGCTAACTGTTGTTCTGTTTCGCCCAGTTCATCCGGATGACGCTGGGCCTGGCTCATCAGTGTCAGGGTTTCCTTGATATTGGCCATTTCCAGCAGACATTCGCTGATTACCGTTTCACGCAGTTTATCGCTGACATCGGCCTGGGTAGAGGCTTGAAGAAACTGTTCGACCTGTAGCAAAGCGTCTGCCATTTCGGTCAGCATAACTTCATCCGGCCTTTGACCATCATCAATCAGCGCCTGAATTCTTTCAGCCTGATGATGCAGCAGATTACTGGCTTCATATTCAGCCAGTAATGCCAGCGTATCGGTCATGCTCTGTAATTGCTGCAGGATGGCATCCAGTTTTTGGTTGTCCAGATCCTGATCGGGAGAATAATGATCGATCTGTGTTTTTAAATCTTCCAGCTGCTCCAGCAGAGCGAGATGAGCATCGCCGAGCGCGTTATCGCTCATGCCATAGATTTTCTGCTTGTGATCAAAAAAGTGCAGATGGAAGGTGGTTTTGAGCAGGGTGACCTGTGGACCATGACTCTGAGCGTGGGCGACAAAACGCAGCAAACGGTTAACCAGATCACTGGGGAAGTGCTCTAACAGAGCAGATTCGCTCTGTTCTGACTGGGTTTTGATCGGCATGACCAGTTTACCCAGCAGTTGTTTGACGGTGGCATCGGCTTCTAAACCCTGCTGTTCCAGTGCTTCCAGCAAGCCTTCCGAAGCCCACCACAACAGGGTGATTTTCTCCTCCTGGCATGCGAGGCGGAGATAGTGTACGACACCGCGCATTTTGCGCAGGCTCTCATCGTCCTGTTTACGCAGCCAGTTCAGTAGCATGACCTGGAATGCATGCCCGAGTTTCTGTTTCTCAATCGCGATTTCCGGCAGTTTGCGGTGCGGGTTGGGTGCGATACTGTCGGGCAGAGCTTGGGTCAGTATGGGTTTGAACAAAGATTCTTCGGTAAGAGCTTCAGCGCCCCGGGCCTGGCGCAGTTCGTTGATGCTGTCGAGTAGCGACAGGGGGTGATCTTCAAACTCTTCACTGAGCAGCTTCAGGTAGTTAGGCAGCAGTAACAGTGAACGCACCAGCGCGTCTTCGGTCTGGTCTTTATTGCTGGTTTTGTTATCACGCAGTGCCATCACGGTGTGCTGCATTTCATCGGCAAGCATGGCGGCGCCACTGATATTGACCATATCCAGAGTGCCTTTGACCTGGTACAGGGCCTCGGTACAGTCCGACAGAGTCTTGTTGTCGCCCTCACCATCTATAAAGCTGTTCATGGCATTCAAGGCATGAGTGAGTGACTGCTGCAATTCGGTTTGCAGCCACATCAAAGCGTTGTAGTTGCCTTTGATTAATTGAGCCATGTTCGCTGTTCGCCCCCGCCTTGTCTGACTTACTGTGGCAGTTTGAAGCCGGAGACCGACTTACGCAGTTCATTGGTGAGATCCAGCAGACGACCGATAGCGGCAGCACTTTCATTGGTACCGGTCGACGTCTGCATGGTGATCTCCTGAATCACATTCATGCTTTCAGACGTGCTCACCGCAGCCGTAGCCTGCTGTTTGGCATTCGCGGTGATGTTATTGATAAGCTCAGCCAGTTGTTGCGATACTGCTTCAATCTGCTCCAGCGAGGTACCGGCATCCTGTGACAGCTTCGCCCCGGACACCACTTCTGAAGTGCTTTGTTCCATTGAGGCAATTGCTTCACTGGTGTCGCTCTGGATGGTTTTCACCAGCGCATCGATTTGGCGGGTGGCGTTACTGGAACGTTCGGCAAGACGCTGTACCTCGTCTGCCACCACGGCAAAACCACGGCCTGCCTCACCGGCCATCGCGGCCTGAATCGCGGCATTCAAAGACAGAATATTAGTTTGCTCGGCGATGTCGTTAATCAGCTCAACAATATCACCGATTTGCTGCGAGCTTTCGCCCAGACGTTTAATCCGCTTGGAGGTTTCCTGGATCTGCTCGCGGATGGTGTCCATACCACGAATCGCTTTCTTCACCGCCGTATTACCCTGATTAGCGAGCGAGACCGACTGCTTCGCGACTTCTGAGGACTGACTGGCATTTTCCGACACCTGTTCGATGGAACCGGCCATCTGGGTGATGGCGGAACTGACTTCAGTGATTTGCTGCGCCTGATGTTCACTGGCATCAGTCAGATGCAGGGCGGTAGCCTGGGTTTCCTGAGCTGCGGAAGCGACCTGCAGGGTGGTGGAGTTGATCTGTTCGACCAGGCTGCGCAGCGCATCAATGGTGTAGTTGACCGAGTCGGCAATAGCGCCGGTGATATCTTCGGTGACGGTGGCACTCACAGTCAGGTCACCATCAGCCAGGTCGCCCATCTCGTCCAGCAGTCGCAGAATGGCATCCTGATTATGGCGGTTTTGTAACTCCATCTCGTCCATTGAGGTTTTCAGTGAGCGGATTGAAGGGAAACTAAGTCTGACCACGGCGATCAGTGTCAGTACAAAGGCCACGGCCACAGCGATACTGATGTGCAGAATGTTATCGTAGTATGCCTGATATTGACCGCTGGCTATCAGCCAAAGGCCGCCCAGAGTGACGACGCTGAATACAATCACAAAAAACAGGTTGAGCCAGTTTTGTCTGTGCATCAGGGAAGAGAAAAAGAGCTTGCTGGTGGATGTCATAAACCTTAGTCCTGATATCAATAGTTAGGCGGCGGCATTAAGAAAACGGGGATCGCTGACCAGATGGCTGAAATTGAAAACCTGCCATTCGATTTCCTGCTGATAAACGGTCCCGCTCACATAAGCTGCAGTTTCAGCGGTGTGCTCTGGAGAGGCAGTCTCGGGCTTTTGCTGAAAATGCTTCAGGCCGAATACTTCGTCAACGGTGACGCCACTGACGATATCGCTGTCATTGATAACGATGATGCGACTGCGTTTGGTCAGCTTGACCGGTTTATCATGCAAAAACAGCTTGAGATCAAAAACCGGCAGCAATTCACCACGTAGATTGACGATGCCGAACACCCAACGCTGGGATTTCGGGACCGGCGTGATTTGTTCCGGCACTGGAAAAACCTCGCGGGTCTGGCTCAATGGCGTGACAAAATGCTGCTGGCCAATACGAAAACCAATCGCGGTCCAGCTGTCTCCAGCGGTATTCTGTTGTCCGAGTCCCGCGGCTTTCTGTTTACTGCGGCGTTCCATGTCATACAGTAGCGAGATAATGTCTTCAGGGGTTTGTATTGCTGCCACGATTACTGCCCCAGCAAGTCGTTGATTTGCTGCATGAGATCCTGCTCGGTGACAGGTTTACCGAGGTAGCCCCGGGCGCCCTGGCGCAGCCCCCACATTTTATCGGTCTCCTGGTTTTTGGAGGACACGATGATAATCGGGATATGGCTGGTTTGCGGGTCTTTTGTCAATTTGCGGGTTGCCTGGAAACCATTCAGATTGGGCATCACCACATCCATCAGAATCAGATCCGGTTTATTTTGCTGGCTTTGTTGGACAGCCTGCTCGCCATCTTCGGCAACCAGAACTTGATGGCCGTTTTTTTCCAGCATTTTTTGTAATACGTAGACTTCAGTGGGTGAGTCATCAGCAATCAGAATCCGTGCCATAAGCTATTCAGCGTCCTGGTGTTTTTCAAGCAAATGTTTACGGATGGCTCCCAGAAGGTCGTCTCTGGTAAATGGTTTGGTGAGGTATTGCTCCGCACCGACCACACGTCCTTTTGCCCGGTCGAACAAGCCATCCTTACTGGAGAGCATGACGACGGGAATGTCCCTGAACTTGGGGTTGTTTTTCACCAAGGCACAGGTCTGGTATCCATCCAGACGAGGCATCATAATGTCTATAAAGAGAATATCGGGATGATGGGCGCTGATGACCGGCAAAGCTTCAAAACCATTGTCAGCTGTCAGAACGTCACAACCGGCTTTTTTCAGTAAGGTTTCAGCGGTTCGACGAATGGTGTTGCTGTCATCAATCACCATGACCTTCAGGCCGGAAAATTCAGATTGGTTCTCGCTCACGGTCATGCATTACCTGATAAAGTCATCATTCTAATTCTTACATAGAGCCCTGAGGAACGAAGATAACCGATTTTTAGTCCGCAGGCTAGTAATGTAAAAACAGCCTTTTTCGTTGTGTCATGGCCTGAATTTAAACGACCAAAGAGTATGTACCACTTGAAAAACGCAAACTGTGTCCCATGTCACAGTATAGACAGCGCTTTTGTCGCAACCTGCAATCCCCAATAGCGAGATAGAATATGACCACTGGCGTTCCGCACCTGATCACCGCCCTCAACGGCCCGTTGCTGCAACTGGAATCCCACCTTCTGGAGAGACAAACCCAGGTCGAAACCTGGCTGCGTGAACAGTGGCTTAAAACGCCCTCACCATTCTATGCCTCTGTCGATTTACGCAATGCCGGCTTCAAGCTGGCGCCGGTCGACACGAACCTGTTCCCGGCTGGTTTTAACAATCTGAACCCGTCATTTATCCCGCTATCTATTCAGGCGGCTCAGTCCGCGGTGGAACGGGCCTGCCCAACCGCGAAGCGGGTGCTGATCGTGGCGGAAAACCATACCCGCAACCTGTTCTATCTGGAAAGCCTGGAAACACTGCGAGACATTTTTCAGAAAGCAGGGCTGGAGGCCCGAATTGGCAGCCTGCGGGATGATATTACCGAGCCTGTGACGGTGGATCTTCCCTCCGGTAAGCAATGTCTGCTGGAACCCCTGGTCAGAAAAGGCAACCGAGTGGCAGTGGATGATTTCTCCCCCTGTCTGGTGTTGCTGAACAATGATCTCTCGGGGGGACGACCGGCGATTCTGGAGGGGCTGGAACAGGAAATCATGCCGCCTTTGCATGCAGGCTGGTCAACCCGTAAAAAATCGCATCATTTCAGTCATTACAGCGCTGTTGCCAAGGAGTTCGCCCAACAAATCGATATTGATCCGTGGCTGATTTCGCCATTGACCTTGCAGTGCGGTGAGGTCAATTTCAAGGAAAAAGCCGGGCTGGAATGTCTGGCCCGTAATATCGATAACCTGTTGATGTCAATCCGCAGCAAATATCGTGAATACAATATTGACCGGGATCCTTTTGTAGTCGTGAAAGCGGATTCCGGGACTTATGGCATGGGCATCATGACGGTGAAGAGCCCGGACGACATATACAACCTCAACCGCAAACAACGTAATAAAATGTCATCAGCCAAAGAAGGGCTGGTGGTCGATAATGTGCTGGTGCAAGAAGGGGTTTATACCTTCGAAACCCTTGGGGACAGCCAAGCAGTGGCAGAACCGGTCATCTACATGATGGATCATTTCGTCATCGGCGGTTTTTATCGTGTGCATACGGGGCGCGGCGCGGATGAGAACCTCAATGCGCCGGGCATGCACTTTGAGCCGCTGGCTTTTGCCCAGTCATGTATTACCCCTGATCAGAACGAACAGCCGGATTCCGAACCCAACCGCTTTTATGCTTATGGCGTCATTGCCAGACTGGCCCTGCTGGCAGCGGCCAGAGAGCTGGCTTAAGCGTTGTGTTCGCTGAGGTAGGCGATAGTCATAGTCTGATTATGTAGCTGACTGTGACTATCGTCTTCACCGGAGCAGATTTCACCATTGGAATAGAAACCGGTGATGCCGGTCTGCATACCCAGTAAACGCTGAACCGCAAACACCTCATCCGCAACCTGTGACTCCATCACCAGCTTGCGGCCGACACAACTGACACAAATAGCCAGTGCTTTGTCATTGATATTGACGTCTTTCTGCAGAATCTGACGCGCCGCTTCACTGGCACCCATCACTAGACTGTCATGATCGGATTTAAGGAAACGCACAGTCGAGCCCTGATCGATATTCCCGGCAAAGGTGAGGCTGTTGTCTTTCTCATTAACTGACAACAGGGTACGGATCACATTGACGTTTTTCTCGTCCATGATGGCGAATGGGAAATTAAGACCTGAAGCCGGTAGTTCATTGGCGTAATAGCCGATATACATTTTATAAAGTGGTAAGGCCGGCTTGTTATCCAGTTCATAAACCACGTTCTTGTTGGAGCGGGTGATTTGCCGTGGCGGACCGTAAGGTTTCCAGCCACCCAAGGCACCACTGGTGACAATTGCATCTTCACCGTAAATACCGACTGCGATGACCACGCGGTCCTGAATTTTGTCGTTGTTGATCAGTAAAGTCTGCGCGAACTTGGCATCATCGCCGGCCAGGCCGCCGGTTATGGGGATATTGGGCAGGACTTCCTGTAAGCCCTCGACCAGCTCGGAGCCATTCACATTCAGGCCGTCGCTGAGTACGAAGACGCCTTTCAAATCATCCATTTTCAGCTCACCGGCGATCTGAGCCCCCAATGCATGGGACTGTTCCATGCTGTTCACCGGCTTGGAAATAAAGCGCAGTGTACTGCGCTCCCATTTCATTGCGGTGATATGGATACTGTCATCGTAGACGCCTTCGCCGGTGATTTCGCCTGAGGTGGTGCAACCGATAATTTGTGCTTCGGGATAGCGTTTTCTCAGGTTTTTGGCGAAACCGCGTTCATTGAAACGGTTGACTGAACCGAAAACCAAGACCCAGTTTGCATCCGGCAAAGGTGAGGAGGAAGGCAGTTTGTTAATGCCCGTCTTGGCGGGGAGGTGTTCCTGTTCAAACTTCATGAGTAAGCGAATCTGGCTCCATATAATCGACGCATCCTGCGCCGGAACAAGTAGCGTTATCAAACCAACGATTGATACTACATCAGTTCAATCGGTCTGGGGAAATAGTCCGCAATTAAATCTGTGAATCAGTTCACAATTTATCATGGGCTAAAAAAGCAAAAAGCCGCAACTGGTTTTGCGGCTTTTTGCTGTTATTCGTACTGGCGGTTAGCTAGCCGGCCAGCTTTTTCTTCAAAATTTCATTGACCTGGGCCGGGTTGGCTTTGCCCTTAGAGGCTTTCATCACCTGGCCGACAAAGTAACCCAGCAACTGCTCTTTACCGTCACGGTATTGCTGAACTTGATCCGGACTGTTGGCCAGCACTTCATCGATCATGCTCTCAATCGCACCCGTGTCTGTGACCTGTTTCAGGCCTTTGTCCTCAATGATGCTATCGGCATCTTTGCCTTCGCCTTTCCATAAGGCATCGAACACGGTCTTGGCGATTTTGCCGGAAATCGTGTTGTCGGCAATGCGCTGCAGAACACCGGCCAGTTGCTCAGCACTGACCGGGGATTCGCTGATATCAAGCCCGGCTTTGTTAAGGGCGCCGGACAGTTCGACAATGACCCAGTTGGCACATTGCTTGGGATCCTTGCCGCCGGTCGCTTTGAGCAGGGACTCGAAATAGTCTGCGAGTTCCCGGCTACTGGTGAGCACGGAAGCGTCGTACATCGACAGGCCCAGTTCATTAACAAAACGATCGCGCTTTTCGTTTGGCAATTCCGGCAAAGTGGCACGGACGGAATCGATTAATTCCTTGTCGACCACCAGCGGCAGCAGATCGGGATCAGGGAAATAACGGTAATCATTGGCTTCTTCCTTGCTGCGCATGGAACGGGTTTCGTTTTTGTCAGCATCGTAAAGCCGGGTTTCCTGAACCACCTCGCCGCCACCTTCGAGCACATCGATCTGGCGTTCGATTTCATAATTGATGGCACGTTCAACGTTACGGAAGGAGTTGATGTTCTTGAGTTCTGTGCGGGTACCGAATTTTTCCTGGCCTTTGGGACGAATCGACACATTGGCATCGCAGCGGAAGGAGCCTTCCTGCATGTTGCCGTCACAGATTTCCAGGTAACGTACCAGCGAGTGGATTTTCTTCATGTAAGCAACAGCTTCTTTGGCGCTGCGCATATCCGGTTCAGAAACGATTTCCAGCAGTGGCGTACCGGCGCGGTTGAGGTCGATACCGGTCTCGCCATGGAAGTCCTCGTGCAGTGATTTACCCGCATCTTCTTCCAGATGAGCGCGGGTGATGCCAATCACTTTTTCACTACCGTCTTCCAGCTCGATGCTGATTTCACCTTTGCCGACAACGGGTAGTTCATACTGGCTGATCTGGTAGCCTTTGGGCAGGTCTGGATAGAAGTAATTTTTGCGGGCAAACACAGAGCGATCAGCTATCTCGGCATCGACCGCCAGACCGAATTTAATCGCCATTTTCACTGCTTGCTCATTGAGCACCGGTAATACGCCCGGCAAACCGAGGTCAACAGCGCAAGCCTGTGTATTAGGGGCAGCGCCGTAGGCAGTGGGAGCACCCGAGAAAATCTTACTTTTGGTGGCAAGCTGGGTGTGAATTTCCAGCCCGATTACAACTTCCCATTCCATAATAAAGGCCTGATTGTCAGTGTTGAAAAACGGTGAATTGTAACAATAAACAACGCACCGCGCTGCCTCGGATTCTGCGCTAGCGCAGACTCAGGATCCGCCAGCCGCGTTTCTGTGCTACTGCCTGCAGTTTCGGATCCGGATCCACGGCAACCGGAGTGTCGACCAGTTCCAGCAAAGGCAGGTCATTATGAGAGTCACTGTAGAAGGTGCTGTCTTTCAGTTCTTCTCCGCGGCTTTGTAACCACTGACGCAAACGCTCGACCTTGCCGTGTTGAAATGAAGGTTGTCCGGCGACACGGCCACTGAAGCGACCATTAACGATTTCCGGGTCGGTGGCAATCAGATTCTCAATGCCCATCATCTGTGCAATCGGTCTGGTCAGGAAGCTATTAGTAGCGGTAATGATAAGCAGCGTATCGCCCTGTGAGCGATGTGTTTCCACCAGTGCCTCGGCTGCGGGTAGCAGAAGTGGTTTTATTTTCTGTTCAAGGTAAGCCTCACGCCAGCTTTCCAGCGTTTGCATATCGTGGCTGGCCAGCGGCCTGAACACGAATTCCAGAAACTCATATATATCAAGACAGCCCTCAAGATATTGTTGATAATAATGTTCGTTAGCGCGGCGGTAAGCTTCTTCCTCAACGATACCGTTCTCGCACAGATAACGCCCCCACAAAAAATCGCTGTCGCCGCCCAGCAGAGTGTTATCAAGATCAAAAATTGCCAACGCCATGGTGAGTAACCTGTCTCCGTTTCAATACAATCGAGTGCCTATTGTAAGCCAAAATGCGTTGCAACCTGACGGCGCATTTACTAATCTAAGCTGTAATTAAGATTAACCTGCTGAGTCAAAGGAAAAGGCTCAGCCAGTCAGAGACTTTCGTCGTGATTGATAAAGATGGCTTCAGGCCTAATGTGGGGATCATACTCTGCAATGAAGATAACCAGGTGCTTTGGGCACAGCGCGCGCAACATGATTCATGGCAGTTTCCACAGGGCGGTATAAAAGCACACGAAACGCCAGAGCAGGCGGCTTACCGGGAGCTGATGGAAGAAGTCGGTCTGTCACCGGAACATGTTGAGCTGCTGGCAACCACCCGTGGCTGGTTACGTTATCGTTTGCCCAAGCGTTACCTGCGCTATGGCAACAAACCGCTGTGTATCGGCCAGAAACAACGCTGGTTTTTAATGCGTTTTACCGGTGAGGAGGACGATGTCCGGCTTGACCTGCATGAGAAGCCGGAATTCGACGACTGGCGCTGGGTTGATTACTGGACACCGGTGGAAGAAATCGTATTTTTCAAGCGCCGGGTATACGAAAGAGCCCTGCATGAGTTCGCGCCGATCCTGTTCCCCGAGTATCGCCGCCGGCCTAATCGCCGACAGAAAACGAGTAGCTAAGCCAGTTGCTTGCGAAACACCCGCGAATTGCGTTGATAGTTGTACAGTTCCTGCTTAGCCACCGGCAGATCACTGATCTCGGCTGGTTTGAAACCATGCTCTAGAAACCAGTGGGCGGTTTGTGTGGTGAGCACGTAAAGCGATTCGATACCGGCACTGACAGCCGTCTGTTCCAATGACGCCAGAAGCTGTTTACCTCTGCCTTTGCTTTGATAATTGCCGGACACGGCCAGACAGGCGAGTTCCGCCATCCTGTTTTCCGGATAAGGATACAGCGCAGCGCAGGCGACCACGGTGCCATCACGTTCCATCACCGTGAAATGATCAATTTCGCGCTCCAGCAATTCCCGAGAGCGTTTGACCAGGGTACCGTTAGATTCCAGCGGTTGCAGCAGCTCCAGAATGCCGCCGACATCTTCGATACTGGCCTGACGGGTTGTTTCAAACGAAGTCGCAGACAGCAGCGTGCCGGCACCATCCCGACTGAAGAGCTCCTGCAGCAGAGCACCATCCTGGGCTCTGTCTAACAGATGCACGCGACGAACCCCGGACTCACAGGCTTTGACCGCAGCAGACAGTGAAGGGTGGGCATCAAGGTTATTGCGAGCCTGGCTCAGCATCATTTCTCTCGGCAGGTCACGATTGCTGGAGCCGATGAAAATCAGCTTATCAGCATGCAAAGACACCGCAACGGCAGTTGCGATGGCTTCCGAAGACAAATTGAAGACTTCACCGGTTAAAGAGTAACCCAGTGGTGGTAACAGCACGATGTTGCCGAGCCCGAGTTGCTGGTTAATGCCGTCGACATCAATACGGCGCACTTCGCCGGTATGGCCCAGATCGACGCCATCGATGATCCCGGCAGGACGGGCTGTTACCAGGTTACCGCTGGTGCAGCGGATGCGGGCGTCAGCCATCGGCGTGTGTGGCAGACCGAATGACAATTTGGATTCAATATCCAACCGCAGCTTGCCGATGACGGCTTTGGCAATCTTGAGGCTGGCATCGTCGGTCACCCGCAGCCCGCGGTGATAATGCACGGCGATGTCCTGTTGTTCGCACTGGGCTTCGATTTGCGGACGGGCACCATAAGCCAGCACCAGCTTGATGCCCAGACTGCTGAGGATGGCAATATCGTGCAACAGAGGATCGAAACCTTCGCTGTCGATGGTCTCACCATCAAAAGCGATAACAAAAGTGGCACCGCGGTGGGCATGAATATAAGGCGCAGCCGTGCGGAACCAGCTGGTCGTGGTCGCCAGGTTCTGGTGATTATTCATCGGTTGCACGTCATTCATAGGCTTCTTTTTATCGCAGACTCGGCACGCTTGCCAAGTGTCGTGTAAAATTTATCGATTAACTGATACAAGCAATAAGGCGAGATCATAGCATTTCGCGTTGAATTTCAGATTTTTGGAGTGTTCAGCATGCCTCAATATCGTTCTAAAACGTCCACTGCCGGCCGTAATATGGCGGGTGCCCGTGCATTATGGCGGGCGACGGGAATGAAAGACGATGATTTCAACAAACCGATCATCGCGATTGCCAACTCGTTTACGCAGTTTGTGCCGGGCCATGTTCACTTGAAAGATCTGGGCCAACTGGTCGCCCGCGAAATCGAAAGAGCGGGTGGTGTTGCCAAGGAGTTCAATACCATTGCGGTGGATGATGGTATCGCCATGGGCCACAGCGGCATGCTCTACAGTCTGCCATCCCGCGATATTATCGCCGACTCGGTGGAATATATGGTTAATGCCCACTGTGCCGATGCGCTGGTGTGTATTTCCAACTGCGATAAAATCACACCGGGCATGTTGATGGCGGCGATGCGCCTCAATATTCCGGTTATTTTTGTCTCCGGCGGTCCGATGGAGGCCGGTAAAACCAAGCTGGCGGGTAAAGACGTCAAGCTGGATCTGGTTGATGCGATGGTGCAGGCCGCCGATGACAAGGTCAGCGATGAAGATGTCGCCCAGGTCGAACGCAGCGCCTGCCCGACCTGCGGTTCCTGCTCCGGTATGTTCACTGCCAACTCAATGAACTGTCTCACCGAAGCGCTGGGCCTGTCGCTGCCGGGTAATGGTTCGCTGCTGGCGACCCATGCCGATCGTGAAGAATTGTTCCTGGAAGCTGGACGCCGCATTGTTGACCTGGCCAAGCGCTATTACGAAAACGATGAAGATGATGTATTGCCGCGTGCGATCGCGAGCAAGGCCGCATTTGAAAACGCGATTGCGCTGGATATCGCCATGGGCGGTTCCACCAACACGGTATTGCACCTCCTGGCGGCAGCCCATGAAGCCGAGGTGGATTTCACCATGGCCGATATCGATCGCATGTCACGCAAGATCCCGAATCTGTGTAAAGTCGCGCCGGCCACCAACAAATACCATATGGAAGATGTTCACCGCGCCGGTGGCGTAGTGGCCATCCTCGGCGAGCTGGCTGCGGGTGGATTACTCCATACAGATGTGCCGACGGTTCACAGCAAAACCATGGCGGATGGTCTCGCGCAGTGGGATATCAAACGCAGTCAGTATGAAGCCGCACAGTTGCGTTACCTGGCAGGTCCTGCCGGTATCCCCACTCAGGTTGCTTTCAGCCAGGACTGCCGCTGGCCGGAACTGGATCTGGATCGTGAAAACGGCTGTATCCGTGATGTTGAACATGCCTATAGTCAGGATGGTGGTCTTGCGGTTCTGTACGGCAATCTGGCTGAAGACGGCTGCATCGTCAAAACTGCCGGTGTTGATGAGTCAATCCTGACTTTCTCCGGTCCTGCCAGAATTTTCGAATCTCAGGACGCTGCGGTTGCCGGTATTCTCGGAGGTGCTATTCAGGAAGGCGATGTGGTGCTGATCCGTTACGAAGGCCCGAAAGGGGGGCCCGGTATGCAGGAAATGCTGTATCCGACCAGTTATCTTAAATCCAAAGGCCTGGGTAAGGCCTGTGCCTTGCTGACAGATGGCCGTTTCTCCGGCGGTACTTCGGGCCTGTCAATTGGCCATGCCTCCCCGGAAGCGGCGGAAGGTGGCAATATCGGTCTGGTGGAAGAGGGCGATATGATCCTTATCGATATTCCGAACCGTAAAATCAATGTCGATCTGACTGATGAAGAACTGGCTCATCGTCGTGCCAAGATGGAAGCCCGTGGTGAAAATGCCTGGAAACCGGTAGCGCGTGAGCGTACCGTCAGCCTGGCGCTGCAGGCCTATGCGGCATTGACCACCTCTGCAGCCAAGGGCGCGGTGCGTGATGTGGAGCAACTTAAACGCCGGTAACATTGGTATTTAGGCACAGAGTGTACAGAGTGAGTCATTATTCTCTGTGAGCTTAAAAAGCCGGGTTACAGGCTGGAAATCAATCCGCAGATGACGCACATGAATGCTGATTTTTCTGGAGAGCTTGATCAGTGTTAATCCGCGTCATCTGCGGATTAAGCCTAAGTATAGCGGCTATCTACCATAGTGTTCTTTGTGCCTCGGTGGTTCAATCAAATCCAAAAACTCAAACCTGTTGAGCGTAGAGTTTCTGATAGAGGCCATCCTGCTGAATCAGAGAATCATGTGAGCCTTCGGCGATAATGTCGCCGCCGTCAAACACCACCACCCGATCGGCCTGGCGCACCGCACTGAGCCGGTGAGCAATAATGATGGTAGTGCGATCCTGCAGATACTGTTCCAGCGCCATGTGCAGATGGTATTCGGTCTCACTGTCGAGTGCCGACGTCGCCTCGTCCAGTACCACCACGCTGGGGTTAATCAATGCCATTCTGGCAATGGCCAGACGCTGGCGCTGACCGCCGGAGAGTTTGACCCCGGCACGGCCGATAATGGTATCGAGCTTTTTAGGCATGGCGACGATGACATCTTCCAGCTGCGCAATCTTGATCGCTTCCCACACGGCCTCGTCGGGGTAATCACGGCCCATGGTGATATTCTGACGCACGCTGTCGTTGAATAAGGCTGGTGCCTGCAATACGGTTGCAACATGTTCACGTACCGTTTCCAGACCAATATCACTGACCGCGACATCATTGAAATAGACCATGCCTTTGTCGGCCGGATACAGGCCCAGCAGAACATTGACCAAAGTCGATTTGCCGGCACCACTGGCGCCTACCAGCGCCACCTTTTCACCGGCTTTAATATTGAGTGAGACGCCGTTGAGCACTTTGTTGTTGTCGTCGTATTTGAAGTGCAAATCCTCAATCCGGATGCTGCTGGCCTGACCCGGCACAAAGGGGTTGATTTTATCGGGGTAGCGTTCTTCTTCCTTCATCGAGAACAGGGTATTGAGTCGACCTACTGCTGCGCCGGCCGCATAGAAGGAGTACTGAATATTGAGGATCTCCTGAACCGGGCTCATCATGAACCAGAGGTAACCGAACACGGCAAACATCTGGCCTATCGACAGATCGGAAAACACCACCATAAACATGCTGACAGCGCGAAAGACATCAAAACCGAACAGGAAAATCACAAATGAAAAACGGTTGGCGGCATCACTTTTCCAGGCAAACTCGGATGCATGTTGACGAACGTCACGGGCGTTATCGATAACCCGGCGCAGATAATGTTTCTCACGATTGGCGGTGCGGATCTGTTGTACCGCATCCAGTGTTTCAGTCAGACTCTGCTGAAAAATCTCAAAAGCCGAGTTCTCTTTTTTCTTCAGCGCTTTGACGTGTTTACCTACGACCATGGTGAAATAAATCACCAGGGGGTTCATGAACAGGATTAATAAAGCCAGTTGCCAGTGCAGAAACAGCAGAATAATCGCGGTGCCGAAAATGCTGAGTACAGCCACTATAAAACGGCTGATGGTGTTGCCGATAAAATTATCAATCACCTCAATATCAGTGACAAAATGCGAGGCGATACCGGCGCTGCCGCGGGTTTCATATTCGCTAATGGCGATACGGCCAAGGCGTTTAATCAGTTTATGACGAATACGGAAGGTGATGCGCTTGGCAATCAGGGTGAAATAACGTGACTGCGCCACGTTCAGCACCAGTGAAATCACCCGCAGAATCAGCGTGAACAGCAGCACCGCCGTGATAAACAGAACCGGACCATGCCATTGCTCGGGAGTGAACTGTTCAATGAAGTTGACCGTCGGACCGGGCTGATCCAGCAGCACCTCATCCACCATTAAAGGCAGTAGCAAGGGCACCGGTACCGCACAGATGGTGGCCAGAATAGCCAGCACATTGGCTTTAACCAGGTGTTTTCTGTAACCCAGTGCCTGCTTCAGTATGCCTTTGAGGTCGTAATTGGTTTCTGTTGTCATCTTGCTTTTTACGTCATTGATCTCAGATAGACAGCCTGGAAACACTGTCTTCTTCGGTGGCTGTGACTATTAATGGCCACAGCCTCTGATGTGTTTATTTTACCCTGATGAGTAAAGCAAATCTTGTGGCACAGTTATTCAAACCAGACTAAAGCAGACTTTAAGGGATTTCGTTCCCCGTCTCAGTTGCTATGCTGTCGTAGAGTCAGTTTGAGAGTAACGCGGTTTAAATCTGAAACTTTAAAGGTAAAGCCATGAATGAAACGCGTGTAGGTTGTATGCCCGGCAAGCAGGCAAGAATGCTGCTGGAGGAGATTGCCGATTGGGGATGGGTGACCACGATTGTGTTACATGCCGGCTCCGTGTTTGAGTTCAAGGGGCCCTTTCCGACGGGCACTGAGGGGCATGGCTTTTACAACCTGAATGGCGAAATGCCCGGTTTCCATGGACATCTGAACCTGGATTTGGTCTCACATATTCGTTTTCAGGACAAGCCGCATCGCGGCCAGGAAAGCTATGCTTTTGTGTTCGAAACTGCTGACAATGAGGTGATATTCAAGGTCTTTGTGGGGCGTGATAAATCCGGTGAGCTGATAGATTTACAGACCGCGCGTTTCAAAGCTTTGCAGGCTCAGTATCAGCAGGAGACAAGGCATGAACAATAAGGGGCTGGAAAAAGAAATCCGTGATGAAATCCTGCACCACCTGAGTCAGCGCCGTTCGCTGATACTGTCCTCACTGGATCGGGATGGTTTGCCCTATGCCTCATACGCACCGTTTGCGATTGGCGATGATTGCCTGTTTATTCTCATCAGTGAAATCGCGGTGCATGCCATCAATCTCCAACTGCATCCACAGGCTTCGGTGCTTATCATTGAAGATGAAGACACGGCTGCAGAACTGTTTGCCAGATTAAGGGTGTTCTACCGGGTTCGGGCTGAGCTGGTTGACCCTGATGCGCCCGACTGGCAACAGGGAATTGCCTGCCTGCAGGAAAGACATGGAGAACGAATAAATGGACTCAGTCAGTTGGCTGACTTCAAACTGTTCCGCCTGCATCCCGAGGGAGGTCGTTACGTTAAGGGATTTGGTAAGGCCTATCAGATAGAGGGCGGTAGCTTGTCCGGAGAGCGTTTGTCACACCTGAGAGGTGCTCATATCAAACGTGAGCGAAAGTGATGCCCAATAAAAAAGGACGCTCAGCGCCCTTTTTTATAATCAGAGACTGCCCCAGCTGTCTTTTTTGCGAACACGCAATCTGGGCAGAATCAGGCCCAATAAAATACCGGAAAACAGGACGGCAGCTCCAACCAGGAACCAACTGCGTGTGCTGTTATCTTTGAGCGCATTATTTTCCAGCACCAGAGACTGGTTTTTGTGATCAATCTGCTGCAGTTTTTCTTTCAGCTGGCGGTTTTCGTTTTCCAGTGCTACGGCGTTGGACGCGGTGCGACGGAGGTCATCCAGTTCTTTGCTCAGCCGCTGTGATTTTTCACGCAGGCTCAGATTCTGGGTATCGACATCGCTGTTCTGGTTGCTCAGCGCAGCAATTTCTTCTTTATATTTGGAAATTTCCAGTTCCAGGTTGGCAACTCGCTGTTGACTGGCTTCCAACTGGTCACGGGCGCTGGGACTATTACTGAGGTAACGGGTCAGGACCCAACCTTCTACGCCTTCACCCGTGCGGACCTTCGAATAGCCGTTGGGATCGGTTTCCAGTACATCCAGACGGGTGCCGGATTCCAGCATCTTTTTAATTCCGAACTTAATGCCCTGACCACTGCGCATAGTGATTTCCAGTTCATCAGACACATAACGGGTCGTTTGCGCCTGGGTGAGAGCAGGCAGGCTGAGTGCAGCCAGCAGCAGGGTGCAGTGGATGAAATTTTTCACGATGGTTCGCTTTGTCTTGAATTTAAAGCCGCATTTTAGCAGATGCATCACGCCATGCTTCAACTGCATCAGACTGAATCTGCGACCCAGTCTTCAAATCCCTGTCTTCATCTGCCTGTCACATTAGCCTGTTAATGTCGTCGTGCGAAAAATAAAGGTGTTATGTAATGGATAAGTTAAGAGTGATTTTTTTATGCACGGGGAACTCCTGCCGTTCTCAGATGGCTGAGGGCTGGGCCCGTGCGCTTGCTGGTGATGATATAGAAATCAAATCAGCCGGCATCGAGGCTCATGGCCAGAACAAGATGGCCATCAGAGTGATGAAAGAAGTCGGTATTGATATTTCAGGACAGGAATCGATCCGCGTCAATGGTGAAATGCTGGAGTGGGCTGACTTGCTGGTGACGCTCTGTGATAATGCTGAAGAGCAATGCCCGTTGCTGAGTCCGCATACAATTAAAGTACATTTGCCACTGCCCGATCCGGCAAAAATGCGTGGTGACGAGCAGGAGCTACTGAATGAATTTCGTGAAACCCGCGAAAAAGTACGTCAGCGGGTCGAATTTGTTATCGAGCAGGTCGCGCTGGAAGCGGCGGTCTGAGGGGGCTGGCGGGATCAGCCACTGAGTTTAACAGAGACTAAAGCGTCTTCTTCGTGACAATGACATTGATGCTGGCTTAACTGATACAGGCTGTTGCCACTGATTTGCTTGGCCATCGACTTGGCCTTGCTGGCGCATTCGGCGAGGTCTGTTTCAGCAGCTATGCCACTGAAATCTTTGAGTCTGATGGCCCCGATTGACAGGCTTAACAAAGGGTAGAAAGTTTCCCGGCCATGACGGTCGACGGCGTGAATTCCTTTCTGTTGCAAGTGTCGCAGGTTATAAAACTGTGTATGCAGGGCACTGAAGGCCTTTAAGATCGCGTGACAGCGTTCATGCCAGTCGCTACTTTCAAATACGATGATAAAATCATCTCCCCCGACATGTCCGATAAAATCAATATCGGTATTGATGTGTTCGGTCAGCGTCTTTGCCGTCAGCGTGATGACCTGATCGCCTTTGCTGTAACCATAGATATCATTGTATGGCTTGAAGTTATCGAGGTCGAAGTAGCAGATGGTGACGTCACGTTCCTGCTCAATCGCTTCGCGGGTATGTTCACTCAAGGGCACATTGCCGGGTAAACCACTCAAGGGATTGGCATGACGGGCCATGGTGATCTGCATATCAGTGATCTGGCGCAGCAGGTCCATCAGGCTGCCGACGCCGCGGTAGCGGCCATCTTCTGTTATCACAAACAGACTGTGTTGCTGATGGCTTTGCTGACTGGTGATCTGGTAACTCAGTTTCTTTAGCGGCAGCGAGGTCTCAACCACGATAGGTGATTTGTCCATGAACGACTGTACCGCCTTGCGGCCATGCAATTCACGGCCGAAACGGCTGGCATAGAGGGTCATAAACTCATCACGCCAGACCATGCCTCTGACCCGATTGGTATCATCCACTACCGGCAGGGCTGCCAGTTTCAGATTACGCTGAAAGCGATCTGCAGCGAGCTCGACATTATCGCTTTCGCGTAAAGGATCGAGTTCGGTCAGCAGGCTGCCGACCAGGGTATTGGCTCGAGGTCGGCCAGCGCTGATGAGACTGGTTTGCTGACGCCGGGCAAACAGGCTCTCATCCATGTGTTTCTGTGGATAGCGATTAGGGCGGCCAAAGTAATAGCCCTGTGCAAACTGCATATCGAGGCCCTGGGCTGCCAGATATTCCTGCCGCACTTCGATGCCTTCACCAATGACCTGACAGCCCACACTCTGGGCGATGTCGATCATCGACTGCACAAACTGCCGCTTTTGACGGTCCTCATGAATGTTCTGCATGAAGTGCCGATCCAGTTTGACGAAGTCGGGCTTCAGTTCTGACCAGGTCCGTAGTCCCGAATACCCTGCGCCCAGATCATCAATCGCGATCGAAAATCCCATTTCACGATAGTGGCGGGTGGCTTCGCGCATCAGGTCGTAATCGTCAATCGGATATTGTTCTGTCAGTTCAATAACGACCTGCTGAGGAGACAAGCCAGCTTCCTCCAGGAACTGTAGCGTCAGGCCGTGAGGATAATCATTCTGTAACAGAGCAGCAGGACTGGTGTTGATAAACAGCTTCTGCTCCATGCCCAGTTCGCCGTATTGACGAATCACGGTCTCACGACACAGTAAGTCCAGCTCAGCGAGACGGCCATGACGGTTGGCGGTATTGAACAGGTTAATCGGCGAATGCAGTGGGCTGGCCGAGGGGCCACGGATCAAGGCCTCATAAGCAAAAATCTGTTGATGCTGCAGCGAGACGATCGGCTGAAACAGCGGGGTCAACGATCCCTGGCTGAGAATATCTTCCAGTGAGTGAAAATGGCGGAGTTCTTCTTGTGTCATATCGGGCCACTAAAAAAAAATCCTGCCCCCGGAGAGGCAGGAAAAATCACCACGAGAGATGAGGAGTTGTTACTGGGTGATCTCATACAAAGAGATCGTGTTGCTGATTTCATTGGTGACGAGCAGTAAGCGGCTGGTTGCATCCTGCTCTATATACAGCAGTCCTTCAGGGCCGACATCACCGAGATTTTCAATGTCTAAAAAAGCGACGGCTTGGGGCTTGTGTGGTTTATTGAGCTGGTAGACGAAGATGCCGGATGTCCGCTCTAGGCCAATAAAGGCTAGGATGTTGTCGCCCATCTCACCGACTGTCACTGATTCCGGCTCTGGCCCTTTGTCATCACTGCGACCATCTTCCCAGACATCAAGACCTTGCTCGGTTGCATAGTTGGCAAGTGCGCGTTCAAAATCAGAACCACTGTCATAGACCAGTTTGCCATTCGCATTCCAGATCGAGAATGAACGGCCGCCGTAGGAATAAATCTGATCAAAATCACCGTCACCGTCGATATCACCCTGTGAAATCGTGGTTTTAAGGCGGCCCAGATTTTCATCTTCCTGTAGCTCCTCAAAGTAAGGGAAAACATCAGGATCTAACTGTAAATCTTTTACACGCGCTTCTTCACTGTAACCATCATAGTCACGGGCATCTCCTTCGTTAGCGGAGACAATGAAAGTCGAATTACCACGTTGGTAACTGGCAATAGCATCAGGCATATACATGCCATAGGTGGGCCAGCTTTGAATATGTATGCCGCCATCTTCATTACTGGCGTCAAAAGCGTTTTTCTTCTGATGATGGAGTTTGTACCCGAGACCCGTGATATCTGTGACCGTGGCAGATGCAATGTCGACTTTCGCTAGCGCATTGTTTTCCTGCAGACTAACCCAGGCCGTGGTGGAGTCAGCGGAGGTTGTGATGTATTCCGGTTCCAGATCCTGCTGCAGAGAAGCATCGGGGCCGAAAACCCGCACATCCTCAAGATCTGCCAGCTTAAAGGCATTGAAATCTGCCTGTCTGACTGACCAATCACTGGTCTTGATAACTGACACCGAACCCTCCGGGTCGATGGTGTAGTCATCATTGGGTTCACCTTCATTGGCGACCAGCAGGTATTGACCATCCTTAGTGAAAGTCAGCATGTCAGGCAAAGCACCGACAGTAATGACGTTTTTTTCGATATAACTTTCTGTGTTCAGATCATACTCAAACAGCACCACAGAGCCGTTATCTGTTTTGGTCTGAGCCTCAACCGCCACCGCAACCATGCCATTACTGACATCGACACTATTCGGGCCACCACCGAATACAGACAGGTCAATAACCTGTTTTTCCAGCAACTGGCCGTTGATGACATCGAGAATCCGCAGTTCGTTTTCAGCAGCATTAGTCACAAAAACACGTGATGCTGAATTATCGTAGGCTACAATTTCAGCACAGCTTTCTTCACCACCGCACTCCTCGGTGTAGGTAGAAAGCTTGGTGACATTCAGAGCGTGAGCTGAAACTGGCAAGACCAGAGTCAGACCCAACAAAAGAGACAATCTGTTCATAACAAACCTCAGTAGGGTCAGGAATGTGATTAATGTCACATATTCGCGGGTCAGTTTAATGACAGATAAATGAAGCTTTTGTGACAGGTGTTGTTAACGAATAAAAAAAGGCCCCACCCGAGGGTGAGGCCTTTTCCGAAGAGTCATTCTTCTAATTCAGACTACCAAAAAGCCTGTGCACGGAATTTCAGAGCAGATGGCTCTGCATCTGAGCTGGCACCGTTGACAGTCAAGTCGGTAATTTTGTCGTAGTTCAGCATCAGGCGAATATTTTTACGTGGGATGTAGTTGACACCCAATGTGTATTTATCCGCTTCATCTTCAGTCTGAACGCTGCCACCAATCAGGCCTTCAGTTTCGATGTTTTCGAAACGTGCCACCAGTTGCCATGCACCATATGGAGATTTCGGTGATACACCTGAGTTATAGCCTTTTTTCCATTTGTAAGACTCACCGGTCAGGAAGTAACCTGCTTCAACTGCGTAGCCGGTGAAGTCTTGATCAGAATTGGTTTCACTCTCGGCGCTGAAGTCAACATATTCGGCCAGGGCGTGGAATGGACCATAGATACCCAGAACATCAGCAGTGAATGCTTTCGAACCATCATAGTTGGCTACTGAGGTATCGATTGGACGCTCTGAAGTGATGTGGCTGACTGCACGCTGACGGTAACGGAATGAACCATCACCATTACCTTGAGTCATGTAACCGGCACCAATTTGCAGCATGTGTTTTTCATCTTGCATGAACGGTACGAATGAACCGCGTACTGCCCATCTGTCAGCATCATCCACATCGGTTTCACCGCCATCAATTTCACCGCTGGTGAAAGATGAGGCCAGCAACCAGCGATAGTCTTTATCATTCAGTTGCAGGGCAACACCACTCTCACGAGCAGGTGACAAAGAAGAGTCAGCAAAGAACGGACGGTCGATAAAGCTCATGTATTTAGAGCTGGCTTTGGTATTGTAACCGAAAGCGATATGAGACTGGCCCAGCTTGACGCCCCATTTAGTTGTGTCAGTCAGGCTGTTACCGTAACCGACGTAGGCATCTTTGATGGAAGCATCACCACCGGCGAAGTCCGCTTCAAATTTGTAGCTCCAGTCGTAAATGCTGCCCTGGAAACCAAGACGTGCACGACGCAACTCAGTACCACGACCTTCGTTGTCACCGACTGTTGGGTCACCATCATAAAGACCATCGTTATCAACTGAGATAGCATCCCACATAACACGACCGATAGGCTGGAATTCCCAGTTGCCATCTTTATCAGCCACGACGAGCTTACCGTCTGTGGTGATTTCAGGCATATTGGCAGTGGCTTCTTCCACTTCTTTTTTGATTTCAGCTTTATCTGCTTCTGCCATTTCCTTGTCAGCTGCTGCAGCATTTTTCAGCATGTCATAGTCTTGTGCGCTGATAGTGCCTTTATCGCGCAATACTTTCAGCAGATCCATCATGGCTTCGTTGCCGGCATGAGCTGGCATAACTGCAGCGCCAAACAGGGCACCTGCAACTAATAAAGATGTTGATTTGAGTTTCAAGGGACTATCCTCTTGGTTGGTTCATCAAGTTCGGACTAACGCCGAAGTCCCGCACACCTTATGCCCGAAATGTTTCACCGTGATGAACCTTTTGTGACAGTTTGATGACATGGATACAAATCGGTGATTTTGTTGCTTCACTACCACAACCGCTTTTGGACTTGAAAAAATCATAAGCGGCCCAATGTCTTGCTATACATTCATCGAACTGGGATGCCCCATGTTTAAACTGCTGTTCATACTTTTTTTGCTGGTACCACTGGTGGAAATCTTCTTCCTGATCCAGGTCGGGCAGGTCATCGGCGCCGGCTGGACGATCTTTCTGGTGGTGGCTACCGCTGTCATTGGTGCTTTTTTGTTAAGACTGCAGGGCTTTCAGACTTTGCATCGGGCACAGAGAACGATGCAGCAAGGTCAGTTGCCTGCTACCGAGATGTTGGAAGGGCTGTGCCTGCTGGTCAGCGGTGCTCTGTTACTGACGCCGGGCTTTGTAACCGATACGATGGGCTTTCTGCTGCTCATGCCGCCGGTACGTCAGTTAATGATCGCGCAAATGTTGAAAAACAGTCAGTTTGTATTCAAAACCCGGGGCACGGGATTTTATTATCAATCCCAGGATCAGCACCATACGATTGATGGTGAGATCGTCGATGATGATGACTCTCATCACTTACGCTGAATGATCAAACATTAAAAAAATTACACCTAAGCCCTTGAAAGCCGTTTTTCAGCCCCCATCTAAGGGGGGCCAAAACAAACAACATTGGTCCTAAACAGACATTTTTTTCGGAGGAATTACAGATGAATCTTCGTCCCCTTCATGATCGTGTGATTGTACGTCGCATGGAAGAAGAAACCATGACTACTGGCGGTATCGTTATCCCTGATAACGTAGCAGAAAAACCCTCAAGCGGTGAGGTACTTTCCGTGGGTGATGGCAAGGTAACGGATTAAGGCGAA
>JABURN010000019.1 GCA_014762585.1 Methylophaga sp. | reverse complement strand
TTTCTGCGCTGGGTCTCGCTGCCACCGTACTGAACCACGAATTTGTGCACCAGCTTCGTGGCATTGAACCCTTCGGGACGATGATCGTTATTGGCACCAAGTTGCTGCCCTACGTCATGATTATTGTGGCGTTTACCTTTTTATATAATTGCATTCCCAATACCAAAGTGAAGCTGGCACCCGCCGTGATTGGCGCGACAGTGGCAGGCGTCATGTGGATTGCTATCGGCACCTTGTTTGCGTCCTTTGTGGCTTCATCATCCAACTACACAGCGATTTATTCCAGCTTCGCCATTCTGTTTTTCTTCATGATCTGGCTGTATCTCGCCTGGTTTATTCTCTTGACCGGCTCGCAGGTCGCGTTTTATCTGCAGCATCCCAAACTGGTGAAACTGGCCGGTAAACCGCTCACCCTCAGTCCCCGATTGCGCGAGAAAGAGGGCCTCTGGTTGATGACGGTCATTGCCAAGCGTTTCTGCAAAAATCAGCCGCCTTTAACGGTTCAGGAACTGGAGGAGCAGACCGGTCTGACCAATAATGCAATCCAGGATCTTTTGGGGTCACTGGAAAAAGGTCAGTTGCTGGTCGAAGTCGCCGGTGAGGAAACCCGTTATGTACCGGCTCAGGATGTTGAGTCGATCAAAGTGGCTGCCATACTGCACTGTCTGCGCACCACAGAGGAAAATGTGAATTACACGCTCAAGAGTCTCACTGACGATGGCGTTGATAAACTGCTCACGGCTATCAGCAATGCTCAGGCTGAGGTGGTGGGTGATATGACATTGAAACAGCTGGCGATGGGAAAATCTGGCTCATGATGGAAAGCACGCTGGCTGGTAAGCATATTGTCCTCGGCGTCAGCGGCAGTATTGCCGCTTATAAAAGTGCGGATCTGATTCGCAGGCTGCGGGACGAGGGGGCGGAAATCCGCGTGGTGATGACCCGAGGTGCTGCCGAATTTATCACCCCACTGACCTTGCAGACCCTGAGTGGACATCCGGTGGCGATTGAACTGCTGGATGCCGATCAGGAATCAGCCATGGGGCATATCGCTCTGGCTCGCTGGGCTGACTGGGTACTGATTGCGCCTGCCAGTGCCGACACCATTGCCAGGCTGGCGCAGGGAAGGGGGGATGATCTGCTGACGGCACTCTGTCTGGCCACCGAATCGCCGCTGGCGATTGCACCGGCGATGAATAATAAGATGTGGGCGAATGCCCAGACGCAGGACAATCTGGCGCATTTACGTCAGCGTGGTGTGCAGATGATTGGACCGGCCAGTGGCGATCAGGCCTGTGGTGAACAGGGTGAAGGTCGCCTGCTGGAACCACTGGATATTGTGGCCGAGATGAAACGGCTGGTAGTGCCGGGTGAACTGCTTGGACGCCATGTTCTGATCACCGCCGGGCCCACTTATGAGCCCATTGACCCGGTGCGTTTCATCGGCAACCGCAGCTCAGGCAAAATGGGCTTCGCCCTGGCTCAGGCTGCGAAAGAAGCCGGAGCAGATGTGACTCTGGTGGCTGGCCCGGTGCATTTGCCGACACCGACTGGCGTACGTCGGGTCGATGTGGAAACTGCAGCGCAGATGCATGAGGCGGTGATGCGAGCCGTTGCCGGCAGTGATATTTTTATCAGCTGCGCCGCGGTGTCTGATTTCCGTCCGCACAGCCGTGAAAGCGAGAAAATCAAAAAAACCACGCATGATCGCCTGCTACTCGAACTGGAACCCACGACGGATATCGTCTCCGCCGTGAGCAAGGAAGTTAACCAGCAGACTTTTGTGGTCGGCTTTGCTGCAGAAACCCGTCATGTAGCGGATTATGCCCGTGATAAGCTGATGCGAAAGAATCTGGATATGATCGCTGCCAACCAGGTCGGTGAGGGCCAGGGTTTTGCGGTGGATGACAATGCGCTGCAGGTGTTCTGGCGCGATGGTGACTGTACACTGCCGCTTGCCTCCAAAACGCAGCTGGCACGCGATTTAATGACACTAATCATAAGACAATTCAATGCAAAAAATTCAACTCAAAATTCTTGATTCCCGTCTGGGTGACTCGATAGAACTGCCTAATTACGCCACTGCAGGCTCAGCGGGGCTCGACCTGCGGGCCTGTCTGGACGAGCCGGTGACGCTTAACCCGGGGGAGACGTTGCTGATACCGACAGGATTGGCCATTCATATTGATGATCCCAGCCTAGCGGCGGTGCTGCTGCCTCGCTCGGGTTTAGGTCATAAACACGGGATCGTGCTGGGTAACCTGGTGGGGCTGATTGACAGTGATTATCAGGGACAGGTCTTTGTATCCTGCTGGAACCGGGGTGACACTGCCTTTGAAATCAATATCGGCGAGCGTATCGCGCAAATGGTCTTTATTCCGGTGGTTCAAGTCGGTTTTGAACAGGTTGACGAGTTCACCACCTCCGAGCGCGGCAGCGGTGGTTTCGGTCATACCGGCAGGCACTGACGGAGTGCGCGGGTGAGCAAGCAGGGAATAAGCAGCCTGGTTGGCAGCAGAACGCTGAGTTTCATCCTGCTGGCAGTGATGCTGACTGTCTTGCTGCTCGGGCTGCAATTTTTCCAGCAGTATCAACATAAGCGGCTTACCACTGAAACGACGGCTTTTCAGCAGCAACGTTTTGCTGCGATCGAAGCCGGATTACAACAAGCTGTTTCCCGTCAGCAGGCGAGGCTCGTCGCTTTGGCTGGTTCACCAGAGCTTGCTCGGATTTTAAGCAGCGCAGATAAAGCGGCGCTTGAGAACTGGCAAGCCAGCAGCAAACAATTTTTTCCTGATGTGGAAAAACTCTGTGTTCTGGAAACCCTGCCTGAGGCCCCCGGTAACGATGGTTGTCTGGACATCACTTATCTGACACTCGACAGCCTGAGGCAGCTTCAAGAGACGCCGCAATCAGATATTGCTATGCTGATGCCCGGCTCCGATAAGGCTCACCTGCTTCTGGCGCAGCGCCTGGACTCTGCTGATGCTGGATTTCAGGCACTGGTCATGACCGTGAACGCGGCCTGGCTGGACCAGCAGGTAAATGACAAGCTGGTTTCTGACGGCTATCTGGAAATCAGTCAGGGAAATCAGGCGGCGACTAAACTCACCGGCTTTGGTAATCCGCAGTTCAAATTAGATAAGCCCGCATTTTCTGCGGCGATTCCCAATACCTACTGGACATTGCAGTACTGGCCTGAACAAAAAGCGGTGATGCCAGGGGCTTCTCTAATGATGTTCATACTGGGCCTGGTCCTGGTTATCCTGTGGTGCT
>JABURN010000095.1 GCA_014762585.1 Methylophaga sp. | reverse complement strand
AACCATGATTTTCGCCGGTGAGGCTTTACAGCTGAGCCTGCTGAATGCAGTGACTGATCTTTACCCACTTCGCGGGCAGTTTCTGGTCGATGAGACAGCTTTCGGTGGCGGCCAGCCCACCCGCAAACCACCACAGCAGGGGCAAATCTGGCTGTCATCCCGCCTGGCCAGCCTGCTCGATGTGGCAATAGGGGACGAAGTGGAAGTCGGCGAGACCACACTGACTGTCTCAGCTTATCTGGTCAGAGATCCCGGCTCCAGCAGTTCTGCCTTTGCGGTATCACCGCGCGCCGTGATGAATATGGCGGATCTGGATGCTACCGGGGTCATCATCCCCGGCAGCCGGGTTCGTTACAGTCTGCTGCTCGCCGGTGAACAGGAAACTTTGCAGCAATACGAAAACTGGGTTCAGCCCCAGCTCAACGAGGGCCAGCGCTGGCGCACACCGATTCAGAAAGGCGAAAGAATCGGTGACACTATCGGCAAGGCCCAGTCCTTTCTGCTGCTCGCTGGCACCCTGGCCGTGATTCTGTCAGGCATTGCCATCGCTCTGGCCTCTTCGCGCTTTGTGAAGCGACATTTGATGCAGGTGGCGGTACTGAAGACATTGGGCGCAACACCCAAAACCCTGATCAAAACCTTTCTGATTCAGTTCTTGCTGCTTTTTGCGGTCGGAGTGGCTGTGGGTCTTGCCGCCGGCTGGTTGATACAGGGACTGATTTCTTCAGTTTTAAGCGATCTGATGTCAACCTCGCTGCCCGAGCCATCTCCTAGCCGTTTATGGTTGGGGATCGCGACCGGGTTTGTCTCGATGCTGGCTTTCTGTCTGCCGTTAATGCAGCGGCTGATTAAAATTTCACCAATGACAGTGTTGCAACCGGCGATAAAGCTGGAGCAGAACACGCTCATCATCTACAGTCTCGGCTTTCTCGGCATGTTCGGACTGATGTGTTTGTACACAGAGGGCTTTTTGCTACCCGTGATTATGACGCTGGCCATTGCCGGTATTGCCATGGTCGTCTCTACACTGGGCTTTGCGGTGTTCCGCCTGGGTCGCTCACTCACATCGGGCGCCACCAGTGGCTGGCAGATCGGCCTCGCCTCGCTCTACCGACGACTGATACCAAACCTGTTTCAGCTACTGGTATTTACCCTGATTATCATGCTGGGTCTGATTCTGGTAGGCATCAAAACCAGCCTGGTCGCTGACTGGCAGCGGCAACTGCCGGCCGATGCGCCCAATCATTATTTATTCAACGTTCAGGCCGATCAGCTTGATCCGATTAACCAGATCACTGCCGGGCTGGGTGTACCCCACTCTGAGTGGTACCCGATGGTGCGCGGCCGCGTCATTTCGGTCAATGATACCCCCATTCAGTCACTTTATCCGGAAGGTCGGGGCGAGCCTGAACTGTATGAGCGTGAACTCAACCTCACCTGGTCAGACACTATCGGCAAGGGCAACCGGCTGGTCTCTGGCGACTTTGATGCCGACGGGCTGTCGGTGGAGCAGAGTGCTGCCCTGGAAGCCAAACTGGGTCTGGGTGATGAGCTTGAAATCAATATTGGCGGCAATGTCGTGACTTTGCCCATTACCTCAATTCGTGAAGTCGACTGGGGTTCGATGCAGCCTAATTTTTATCTGATCCTGCCCAGACAGGCGCTGGAAGATTACACCGCTAATTTTGTCAGCAGTGTGTTTGTCAGTGACGCCAATGCCCAGCCTTTTTACAAAGCCATGGCCCAATTTCCCACGGTGTCGATGTTAAATATCGGAGAGCTGTTAAAACAGGTGCAGACTATCATCAGCCAGTTATCACAGGCGATTCAGCTGGTGCTGATTTGCATTCTGGCAGCAGGTGGGCTGGTTTTGCTGGCCAGCGTTCGGGCCACACTGGAAGAAAGACTGGAAGAGGGTGCCCTGTTAAGGGTGTTAGGCGCCAGGAAAGCACTGGTGCAGCAGTCTCTGTTTGTGGAGTTTGGCGCCCTGGGTCTGTTTTCCGGCCTGATAGCTGCAGCCGGTGCCGAAGGCTGTCTGTTTGCTCTGCAGGTATTTGTGTTCAATGGCGTTGCCAGCTGGCATCCCTTGCTGTGGGCACTGGGGCCGTTAATCGGAGTGGTGATTATCTGCGCGATTGGTTTGTCCGCCAGCAGAACGGTGCTTAAAGTGCCGCCAATGCACTTATTACGCGAGTTCTGAGCCTGCTGACTCGTTCAGAACCCCGACGAGGAAGCCTGCTGCTGCACCAGGGCTTCCTGCAGAAAGGCAATCATCGCTCTGACTTTGGCCGGTGGACGACGGTCAGGCGGGGACAGTACGTGTAACCCGCCCACATCCACGGCAGGCTTATCCAGTGGGAGTGCCACCAGTGAGCCACTGGCAAGCGCTTCACCCACAATAAAGTCCGGTTGGTAAATAATTCCCTGTCCGCCAATCGCTGCCGCCAGCAGGGCATCACCATTATTGGCTTTCAAACTGTTTTTGACCGGCACACGGATATCTCCCTTGCGGCCAAAACACCAGACACCCTGGCCCTGCATCGGGGACAGGGTGTAACTCAAACAGGCATGCTCGGAAAGTTCACTGACTAGCTGAGGCCTGCCATGGCGTTCAAGATAATCCGGCGAAGCACAGACCAGTAATTCACAATCCCCGAGTCGTCTCGCCTTCAACCCACTGTCAGCAAGATGTCCGATTCTGATCGCCAGATCCCAGCCTTCTTTGAGCAGGTCCTGCCGGGCATCGCTGAGTCCCAACTCCACCTCGACCTGAGGATAACGGCGATGAAACTCAGGTAACAAAGGGGCAATAAAACGCACACCGAATGACAACGGCACATTCATGCGCAAGCGTCCGACCACATCTACCCGTTGCGCCAGTACTTCTGCTTCCGCCTCGTCGACTTCCTGCAAAATACGCTGGCAGGACTCAAGGTATCGATTACCGGCATCGGTCAAAGTCAGCTGCCGGGTAGTGCGGTGTAACAGCTTTATCCCCAGCCGGGCTTCCAGGCTATCAACATGCTTGGTCGCCATCGCCGGCGACATATGCAGGGCACGCCCCGCCGCAGACAAGCTCCCCTGGGTGGCCGCCTCGGCAAAGACCCGCATGCTGGTAAAACGATCTAACACTCAGTTAACACTCTCAGTTAAAGCTCTTAGCTCAAAACTTTATGTTCTCCTACTTATAACAGCAAGTTAGAGTAACAACATTAATGTTTACCTGTTCGCCTGAATCAGGCAGGTGAAGCTTTTAACGAACTCAAGCTCCAAGGAGACTGATATGCTCAACGACTCACAACAGCGCTACGGCCTGATTACCCGCTTTTTCCACTGGTTTGTCGCGGTGCTGGTGATTCAGCAGTTTTTTAAATTTGCTGATTACATTAACGATGGTGAGCACTGGCTCGGTGATACTTTCGGCCCCTATCACACCTCTGTTGGTGCCCTGATCATGCTGCTGACGGTGGCGCGACTGCTCTGGACCAGCAAACAGCAAGCCCACCGCCCCGTCACACAAGGATTGCTTGGAAAGATCGCCCGCAGCAGCCACCGCATTATGTATGTCTGCCTGCTGGTGATGCCGCCGCTGGGCGCACTTTATATCTTCGGCAAAGGCTATCCAGTCAAACTGTTTGGCATGACCCTGCTGGAAAAGCCAGCTGCTGAGACCGCCTGGATGATTAACCTGGGAGAACTGCACGGTATCCTGGCCTTTGTGCTGGTCGCACTGGTGCTGGCGCATTTCTGCGGTGCGCTATATCACCACTTCATCCGTCGTGATGACACCCTGAGACGGATGGTTTAATCATAAAAAAGCCCCGGCATGAAACATGTCGGGGCTTTTCAGCGCTACATTTTCTGTCAGCGCTTATTGATCTCTGTTTTTCACGCCCTGATTGCCAGGCAGGGTATTTGAGTCTCTTGGCTCTGCCAGATTGGGATCGTTTTTCTTCTCTTCATGCTTGATCAGCTTTTTAAACACAAAGCCGATAACGATCAGCGCCGCAACCGCAATAACCGTGATAGTGGTTTTATCCATTCGAAAAATCCTTCAAAGATGTCAATGTAAATCAGGCTAAGTCATTTCATCAGGCCGTGTTATCTTAGCAAATATTGCCGTTAACTCCGCACAAATTCTGTTAACGTCGGGAATCAGCAATTAAGCAATCATGCTGCAAGGAGCCTGAATATGAAGTTTACTAAAGCGCAACTCGCCATTCTGATATTCACCGCTCTCTATACTCTGGCTTATGCTGCGTTTTACATCCGCGAATTAAACATCGAGTTTATCGGCTATGTCGGTGTGATTGTGTTTATTTTCGCTCTGCTCTACAGCACCCTGGATAAAACCCGGATGCCTACCCATATTCTGGCAGGACTCTCTATATGGGGCCTAATGCACATGATGGGTGGCAGTGTGCCCACCGAGGACGGCGTACTTTACGCCTGGCGGATGTATCCTTTTTATGATGGCGGCGGCGAATTTTATATTCTCAAATTTGATCAGTTCGTTCACGGCTATCTTTATGCCATCGTGGCTTTATTGTTTCTACACTTGCTGCGACATTATTTCGGCAACCGACACAGTCAGATCCTGGTCGGCTTTATCGCCTTGTGCGCGGCGCTCGGGGTCAGTGCACTGAATGAAATCATTGAATTTATTGCCGTGCTGACGGTACCCGACAACGGGGTTGGCGGCTACTTCAATCTGGCCCTGGATATGGTGTTTAATTTCGGCGGCGCCCTGATGGGGATCGTGGCTTATTACCTCTATCACTATTTTCGGTCAGCGAAATAGCACCTTGACCCTGCTCAGTTTTAATAGCCTAGAAATTCACAATCTTGTTAAAATTTGTCGATCTCAACAGGAAAGACCGGCTCAGAACAGCTGCAGATGAATCATCCGGAACAAGACCACCCAGCCCAACTCAGCGAGCACGAGCTGGCCGAGTTGCTGGAAACCAGGCAGAAATACCAGGCCTTTATTGAAGGCACGAATGTCGGTACCTGGGAGTGGAATGTTCAGACTGGTGAAACCCGATTCAACGAGCGCTGGGCAGAAATTCTGGGATACCGGTTGGAAGAACTGGAACCAATCTCTATTGAGACCTGGCTCAGTCTTGCCCATCCCGACGATCTGCAAAAGTCCAATAATGCCTTGCAGGCCTGCTTTACCGGTGAAGCAGAGTTTTATGATGTCGAGTGCCGTATGCGTCATAAAGACGGTCATTGGGTGTGGGTACTGGACCGGGGGAAAATCTTCAGTCGTGGCGATGATGGCCAGCCGCTGATGATGTACGGTACCCATCTGGATATCAGCGAGCAGAAAAATCGCGAAGAGCAGCTGCGTAAAAGCGAACAGGCATTCAGCAACAACTTCCACCATGCCGGCATCGGTATGGCGATTGTCGCGACCAATGGCCTTTGGTTACAGGTCAATCACAAGCTTTGCCAAATTCTCGGCTATGCAGAAAATGAATTACTGAATCTGACCTTTCAGGACATCACACTGGAAGAAGATCTGGAAAAAGACCTGTCACTATTCAAGCAGGTCATTTCTGGTCAGCGCGACAACTACCAGATCGAAAAACGCTATCGCCATAAAGACGGTCATATTGTTTATGCACTGCTGTCAGTCGCCGTGGTGCGTAAACAGGATGGCTCTGTCGAAAACTTTATTTCGCAGATTCTTGATATCTCTGATTTACGCCTGGCTCAGGGTCAAATCAGCGATCTGCTTTATAAGGCCGAAAAGCAGAACCAGCTGCTCAGAGACACCCAGGTTAAACTGGAAGCTGCCAATGTCAGTCTGCTGGAACAAAGCGTGACCGATCCGCTGACCGCACTGGGTAACCGCCGCGTCCTCAACACGGTACTGGAAAGAGAACTGCATAGGACAAGGCGAGCAGAAGACGGCAAGCTTTCTGTCATTATCCTGGATGTCGATTTCTTCAAAAGCTACAACGACAGCTTCGGTCATCCCGAGGGAGACCGGGCACTGAAAATGCTGGCCGATATCCTGAAGCGAGAATGCCGTGCTTATGATGTCGTTACCCGCTTCGGTGGTGAGGAATTCGCTATCTTGTTACCCGATACCGACCGTGTCACCGCGCTGGAAGTCGCTGAGCGCTTACGAAGCGCAGTAGAACTTGCCGATTGGCCAAACCGGGCTCTAACCATCAGCCTGGGAAGCTGTAGCTGGCTGACAGGTATGCAGGGTGATGAACTCATCCGCTTTGCGGATGAAGCACTGTATGAGGCTAAACGCCATGGCCGGAATTGCTGTATGAAATGGCTGCCGCCTGACAGTCAGGTCAGTGACACCGTCGCCAGCGCCTCGTAGCCCGGCTTATCAGGCCGCTTTAAACAGCCTGACTTTGATGGAACTATCACCGGCCATTATTTTTCGAACTGTGGTCTAGTTACTGTTGCTAGCGTGATATCAGTCCACTTAAGCATGAGCATTTCAATCTCTGAATTGTGTTACTTTTCCAGTGGGATTGCTTGCTCAGCCGTTGTCGCAAAACCACGACCATAAAATGGAATTGATGTTATTAAGGATAATGTTCATGTATCAAAGAGGACACTCAGTGATGAAAACTGTTGTCTCCTGGCTGAAAAATTCTGCTTTTCTGAGCCTGTTAGTTGCCAGTGCCGTCTCTGCCGATAATTCACAGGCTGAGGAAGCAAAGGATGACTGCGAGGTTATGGGTATCAACTACCAGGATAATCCAGAACTGACCCGAGCTGAAAAGCTGGCGCTGATGGAGCAGGCCTTTTATGAATCGCTGAAAAAATTCGAGGACTGTAATCTGTCCGTCAACAGCAGCTCATCATCAAGCGGCCATGCTGCAGCCGCCAATAATGGCAGTTCGGGCGCTGAGTCCGCTGCCAGTGACGCTATGCAGGGTACTGAAGCGGAAACCGGTCAGGATGCTGTGGCAGCGAGCGATACCAGCTCAGAGCTGAGCGACGAAGAGACCTCCGAGTCAGTCCTCAGTGGTCCGGCTGACAATGGCAAAATCCCTGAAGATATTCCTCCGGCAGAAAATGACGACGCCATTGCTGCGCAGATCCGGATTGCAGCGGAAGCAGAAACCGACCCTGAAATCCGCAAAAAGCTGTGGAATGAATACCGTAAATACAAAGGAATGAACGTTGAACATTGATCGTTTCAGACAACCCTCGAAACTCCTGGTCTATCTGCTGATCATGATGCATGCACTGACTGCCTGTGTCGGTAGCCAGAGCAAACCCACCGCCACCGGCCCGCAACTGGCTTCAAGCTTTGAAGAACAAGCCAGCGAAGTCACTTACAGCGGCCCCAGATTGGATGTGATTATCCCGGCCTTTTCCCCTGGCCTGTCTGAAGATGAAGCCAATTATGAAGAAGAAGGTATCTGGCCCGAACTGCGCCGCGCTGAAGCCAACCGCTTTGCCTACAAACTGAAACAGGCACTGGAAGACACCGGCAAGTTCGGCGCCGTAAGGGTCACCCCGGATAAGACCGCATCCGGTGATTTGTATGTGCTGGGTGAGATTGTCGAATCCAACGGTATGGATCTGGAATTCGATATGGAGGTCGTGGATATCAGTGGCAAGCAGTGGCTGGATGAAAATATCGAACATGAAGTCTCGGAAGGCTTCTATAAAAATCCCAGAAATGAAGGTAAAGATGCCTACGACCCGGCCTTTGAAGAGGCCGCCAACCGGATTGTAGCCGTTCTGCTGGAACAGCAGCAGCGTCGCCTCGCCGAACTGAAACAGATTGCTGATCTGCGCTTCGGCGCCAGCTTCAATGAACAGGCTTTCCTGCCTTATCTCAACACGGATGCGCAACCGATGACGGTGACCGCCATGCCCAGCGATGCCGATCCCTTGTTCCAGCGGGTCAAATCAGTCCGGGTTCGCGAGCAATTGTTTATTGATAATCTGCAGCAGGATTACAGTGGCTTCAGTCAGCAGATGGAAGACAGTTACCTGGTGTGGCAAAAAGCCAGCTTCACCGAAATGCAGCTCAGAAAAGAAGCCAAAACCAAAAGCTGGATGAAAATTGCCGGCGGCGTGCTGCTGGTAGCAGCTGCTATTGCTGCTGCGGCCTCCGGCGAGCCCTACGATAATAATATCGGTGCCGATATCGCTGCCGTCGCTGCCGGTGTCGGTGGCGCAGTACTGATTAACAGTGGCTTCACCTCACGCGAAGAAGCCAAGATGCATCAGGATGCAATTAATGAACTCGGTGAATCGGTCAACCTGGAAATGTCACCGCAAGTCATCAGCTTTGAGGAAAAAACCGTTGAACTCACCGGTGATGTCGAAGAACAGTTTCAGCAGTGGCGCGCTTTCATGGCACAAATGTATGAGCTTGAGGCAACCCCTGAAACTCAGCTTTAGGCCCGTCCATGCTTGCTGAGAAAATAGCCCGGGCCAGACAGGCAAAGCGCCGTTCCACACTGCGCCTGATATTCCTCAGTAGTGTCGCTGTTTTAGTGGCTGCAATGCTGCTTTATGCCAGCAGTCACTCACTCTGGCCTGAAACAACGGCACCCTCAGCCGGCGATAATGCCGAAGTGGTCGCATCATCAGATTTAACAGTCCCTTCAGAGACGCCGGCAACTGACGAGGAAGCCAGACAGCGTTATCTTGAGGCCTACGCGCATTATCAGAATCAACTGAAACCGCAGCTTGAGCAGATAGATATCAAACGCTGGGATGAAGCGCTGGCCGATCGACTGCAGCAGGATGAAGCCGCCGCCATTGAGGCCTTTTCAGCCGGTGACTATGCCAAAGCCGACAGCGCGATGAAAGCGCTCAATATGCTGGCCGAAACTACGATTGAAAACAGTCGTCAGGCCTTCACCGAAGCCATGCAACAGGCCCAGCAGGCTTATGACGCGCTTAATTACAACCGCGCCCGCCTTGAAATCGACAATGCTCTGATACATCAGGCCGGGGATCAAGCTGCACAGCAGCTGTCAGAGAAAATCGAACTGATCCCACAGCTCGCCTGGCTGGAAAAAGCCATCGCTGTGGCGCGGGCGGAAAATAATCCCTCCGAGGAACTGAGGCTGATCAACAAGCTGTTGCAGATCGACAGTGAGCGGGAAGCCATGCAACAACGTGCCGCCTCGCTGCAAAGCCAGCTCGCAGCCAATCGCTACGATCAGCATATTGCACGGGGCTATGATGCCATTGATTCTCAAGATCTGAGCACAGCTAAAGCGCAGCTTAATCAGGCCAGACAACTTAATCCCGACCGCACGGAAAACCAGCAGCTGGCAGCAGCGATAGCTGAACTTGAATCCCGTCTTGTTTATGCGTCGAGCGTTGCCGCCGCGCAAGAGGCGCAACAGGCCGATAACTGGCAAACTGCAGTAACAGAATGGAAACAGGCGCTGCAGCAACGGCCTGCTGATAAAGCGATCAGCGACAATCTGGCGCGGGCCGAGCGTATTGTCTCATTACAGCAGCAAATACAGGCGCTGCTCGCCAATCCCTATCGATTATCCAATGATCTGGTTAAATCCAAGGCTGACATTGCATTGATTCAGGCAGAGTCGGTGCGCGAGGCCAGCCCTTCGCTCAATGCGATCGCTAAAAAACTGCGTGACAGCATCAATGTCGTGAACAAAGCAGTCACGGTGGAAGTGATTTCCGACGGGGAAACCGACATCTCAGTGCGCGGTGTGGGTGTCGTCGGTACTACCCGTAGCAAAAAGATTGAATTGAAACCGGGCACTTATCAGTTCGAGGGGAAGCGTCAGGGTTATAAATCCAAGATCATCGAAGTCAACATCCCCCTTGATTCGGCTTCTTATCAAGTGAGTATTATCGCCGATGAGCGAATTTAAACAGGCCGTTCTGCAAGCCAAACGCCAGAGCCGACGTCGCCGTTTGCTCTGGAGCGCCGGCAGCCTGCTGGTGGTACTGATCGTCGTCAGTCTGCTGATCATTGCCAAGGCCAGCCGTATTGAAGTACTCCCCACCAGCATCAGCGACCAGGCCGAGGTTTCAGCCGTTTCCGGTCTGGCATGGGTTATTAATCATCACCTCTACAGCCTGACAGCAAAAGCCGGGATTGAAGCCCGGGCAGCGGGCTATAAAGCGCAGACACGCACGATTGCCAACCAGGATTTCGGCAAGGTGATTCAGTTGGTGCTGGAACCGCTGCCGGCCCGGCTGTTGTTGACTTCCCCCATCAAAGACAATAAAACCCGCTGGTCTGTCAACGGTTCAATGATTGCGGTGGCGGATACGCTCGAACAGCAGCTTGAGCCGGGAGACTATCAGATTGAAATCAGCCACCCCTATTACCAGCCACTAACTCTGAGTCTGGCACTGAAACCCGGTGAAGTCATGGAAAAGATGCCCAACCTGTCGCCGCTTCAGGGCGAGCTTGAAATCAACAGCAGCCCTGAAGGCGCAGCGGTGAGCATTGATGGCGAAACACAGGGGCAGACACCGCTCACATTGTCACTGGTCGGCGGATCTTACAAGGTCGAAGTCAGCAAAGCCGGTTTTGACCCCAGTACAGAGCAGCTTGAACTGACCCAGGCTGAACCCAGACTGAGCCGTCTTTACCGGCTGGCAGCCAAAAGCGCCGGGGTTACGGTCAATCTGCAACCTGCTGGTGGCACACTGACGCTGAACGGTATCAATGTGAATCCACAGGGCAAGATCCGGCTCAAGGCGGGTCAGGAGAGTGTCTTGCGTTACCAAAAGCCCGGCTATTTCAGTCAGTCAGAGACGTTGACGTTGGAAGCTGAAGAAACCCGGCATCTTGATTTCAGCCTGAAACAGGAAATAGGGACGCTTGAAGTCACTGCCAGCAAAGCGGCTGAGGTCTTTATCAATGGCAAAAAAGTAGGTGACACGCCTTTTGAGACTCGCCTGATGGCGATTCCGCATCAGATAGAAATCCGCGCGTCTGGCTACCGGACAATCAGGCAGACTGTGACGCCGAAAGCCAGTACCACAGCGACGGTGCACGCCGTTATGGTACCGGAAGCCGAAGCTCGGCTTGCCGCTGCCCCGCCCATTTATAAAACCAAAGCCGGGGGCGAGATGGTGCTGTTTAAACCCAGCGGGTCGATCAAAATGGGTGCGCCACGGGGGGAACCGGGCCAGCGTGCCAATGAATTTATCAGAACTGTCGCCATGACCCGGCCGTTTTATGCCGGACGCAACGAAGTCACGAACGCCGCCTATGCGCAGTTCGATAAGGCCCATAGCGGCCAACCACAGCTGCCAGCCACGGGTGTGAGCTGGGTTGAAGCTGCCCAATATGCCAACTGGCTGAGCCGGGAAGAAGACCTGCAGCCGGTATATCAATTCAGCGGCAACAATCTTACAGGCGTTAACCCCCGCGCCGATGGCTATCGCTTACTGACCGAGGCCGAATGGGAATGGCTTGCCAGAAAAGCTGGCAGAGGGGAGCAAAGCCGCTTTGTCTGGGGCGACAGCCAGACGATTCCTAAAAATGCCGCCAATATCGCTGATGTCTCGACCAAAGGCAGTGTGCCGGTTTATGTGCCGCGCTATGATGATGCTTATGCCGGGGTGGCACCGGTCATGTCGATGCAGCGCGAGCTGTCGGGGCTGTTTGATATGGGCGGCAATGTCAGTGAGTGGACTCACGATGCCTATACACTGATACCACCGACCACGAGCACGGCTCAACCGCACGAGCTTGATACCAGCCTCACCACCAGCCGTGTGATTAAAGGCGCCAACTGGCGCTCAGGTTCTTTAACCGAGCTTCGCGCTTCCTATCGTGACGGCAAGAGTGAGGGGTCCGAGACACTCGGTTTCAGGCTGGGTCGATTTGTATATTGAGGGGATGACAATGTCACGCGTTAAAAAATTTGGGGCGCTGCTGGGCGCTGTCCTGCTGCTGTTAATCATTGGCTTTACCGCGCACAAGGTCTATGCCGGTAAACCGGTCATCAGTCTTAACTCGCCCGTGTCCTTTCCGGTGGATATCTGAACATGAACGAAACACTGAAAAATTTCGCCGCGCTGGTGGTGTCGGTGATTGTGGTGCATATGCTGTTTATCGCCTATGTCCGGCCCGAAGCGGCACAGTTAATGGCAGAAGCCGCGGCGCAGGGACAATCTGCACCACGCGATATCGTGGTACTAATCAAGGATTATGAACAACAGATCTGCTTCATCCTGCTGCTGTGGGGCTGCTTTCTGATTGGCAGCGCTTATCGCGAGATCCTCAAAACCAAGTATCTCTACAATGTGGATCTGATTGAAGACGTCCGTATAGAAAACAGTGAAGAGACTAATGCCCGCCATGATCTTGACGTCAACGGTATTATTCAGCGACTGGATAATGATATTCCCGAAGACTGCCGTCATTCACCGCTGGTACAGACGCTGCGTTCAGCTCTATGGCGCTACAGCTCTACGGATAATGTTCAGAATCTGTCAGACGCAATCGAGAGCAACCTGGAAGCAATCGCGGTCAAGCAGGATTCCGAAAACACCATGATCCGCTATCTCATCTGGGCGATTCCATCGATAGGTTTTATCGGCACGGTACGCGGTATCGGTCAGGCGCTGTCTCAGGCCGATGAAGCGCTGGCAGGTGATATCGCCGGTATGACTGACAGTCTCGGTATTGCCTTTAACTCCACCCTGGTTGCCCTGTTAATCAGTATCTTTCTGATGTTTCTGTTCCACCAGCTACAACGCCTGCAGGACAGCCAGGTTGTCGATACCCAGGAATACTGCGACAGGTTTCTGCTGCGTCGCATCCGGTGATAAGTCTTGGCACATAAACCGCGTCGCGCTGAAGGATCAAGCCTTGCCTTTCTGGACATCATGTCCTGCGGGCTGGGCGCGGTGATCCTGGTATTTATGCTGGTCAAGCAGAGCGTGGATGAAGCCCCGGCCGAAATTGAGAACCTCAAAAACGACATCAGCCAGCTGAAACAAGCCAGAGATGAATCACAACAGCGTCTGGATGAGATCCGCCAGCAGCTGCAACAGGAAAACATCGATATCGCCAGTCTGCGACAGAGCCTGTCTTCACAACAGGCTGATTTGCAGGCCAAAAATGAGGCTTTTGACTCCGCCAGCGCAACCCTGGATGAACTGAAACAGAGTATCACCCGCATCAAGGTGCCAGAGAAACAAGATCTGGTTGAAACCCGTCAGGTCAATCAAGAGCAGTATTTGCTGGGGCTGAAGATCGAGGGCAGCAGGATTGCCATCTTATTGGATGCCAGCGCCTCCATGACCAATGAAAAACTGATCGATATCATCAAAACCAAGAGCGGCAGCGATCAGAACAAGCTCAAGGCCCCCAAGTGGCAGCGAACCCAGCGAGTTCTAAGCTGGATGCTGGCAAGACTGCCGCAAAACAGTGAGGTGCTGGTAATGGCCTACAATGAAGAGGCAAAACAGCTGGGCGGCAAGGGCTGGATGAGTGCCAGCAGTGAGTCAGCCGGTAGCATCATCCGCGAAGCCAGTGGTCTGGTGCCAACCGGGGCTACCAATCTGCAGAAAGGTCTGAACGCCATCAAAAGCTTTTCACCCAGTAATGTCTATGTCATTACCGATGGTCTGCCGACCCAGGGTGAGTCCCGCTTTAAGAGCCTGAACCCATTCTCAGACTGCAGTTCGCTGACCGGCACGGCGAAAACCATCAGTGGTGAATGTCGTAAGCGGCTGTTCCAGCAGACCATCAAAGAAAGTGGCAGCTTTGGTTCCCAGGTGGATGTGATTCTGCTGCCGATTGAAGGCGATCCGGAAGCGGCCTACCAATACTGGCTGTGGGCTGCCAGCCAGCGCGGCATTGTGATCAGCCCGGCGAGTAACTGGCCATGAAACGACGTAGCAGAGGCCTCGATATTTTCAGCCTGTCCTTCCTGGATGTGATTTCCTGCGGCTTCGGCGCGGTGGTCATGCTAATCCTGATTTCCAAAACCGATATCGACCGTAGCCAGGCTGGTGCCGATGAAGTCAGCGCGCTGCTGGCCTCACTATTGTCGCTGCAGAATTCGGTCACAGAAATTGAACAGACCCTGCATGACGATTTGGCGGCACTGGAATCGCTCTCGGATCAGAAAGCGTCGATCAAGCAGGCTTCATCTGCCTTACAGCAGGAGCTCAAAACGCTTGAGAAACAAGCTGAGACCATGAACGAATCCGTCGAGGGGCTGAGTCTTGTTGAGGAACGTCTGAAACAGGCTTCATTGAGCACACCACGGCCTCCAGTCAGCGAACGTGATGATGAGGTAGGCGGTATCCCGGTCGACAGCGACTACGTCGTGTTTATCGTTGATACCTCGGGCAGTATGAAAAGCATCTGGGGATCGGTCTCAACTGAACTGATTAATGTGTTGAATATTCACCCTGAGGTGAAGGGCTTTCAGGTGCTGAATGATATGGGTAAATCTCTGATTTCCGGTTATGACGGCCGCTGGATCCCGGACACGCCGTCCCGCCGTAAAAATGTCATTTCGCTTTTCTCAAAATGGAATGCGGTGTCCAATTCCAGTCCGGTTGAAGGGCTGACGGTAGCGCTGAGAAAATACGCCAAACCCAATATCACCACCTCGATTTATGTGTTTGGTGATGAATATTCGGGCGGCAGCTATGATGCGGTGATTAAAACAGTGACCGAACAGAACAAAGTATTAAGCTCGGGCCGGCGGCTGGCCAGAATTCACGCGGTGGGCTTTATTTCAGCCGGCACTACTGATCGCTTCAGTGTGCTGATGCGTGAGATGACCCGATTGAATGACGGCACCTTTATCGCCCTGCCCAGGTAAATTTTCCCTTTTAATCCCCGCCCTCTTGTAATCTGCTGCAACATGATCAAGTCTGATCACAACCTACCTTGTGACGCTTTAATCACGATGACATCTAAAGCCGTTACAGTTTTCATACTCTGACTTGAGGACTGCATTATGGGTGCTTTACAGGATATTGAGCTCGATAAGACCACGCTGGAACAGATGCATGCCTACTGGCGTGCCTGTAACTACCTCGCTGCGGGCATGATTTACCTGCAGGATAATCCGCTGCTTCGCAGCAAACTTAAACCCACACACATCAAAAACCGCCTGCTGGGACACTGGGGTGCGAGCCCGGGCCTGAGTTTTACCTACATCCACATGAACCGGCTGATCAACAAGTTTGATCTCAACGCCATTTTCCTTGCCGGCCCGGGCCATGGTGCTCCGGGCGTACTGGCACCGGTCTACCTGGAGGGGACCTACTCAGAAATCTACCCCAATAAAGGTGAAGATGTTGACGGACTGCGTCAGTTCTTCAAATCCTTTTCCTTTCCCGGCGGCATCGGCAGTCACTGCACGCCGGAAACACCGGGATCGATTCATGAAGGTGGTGAGCTGGGTTACAGCCTGTCGCATGCCTTTGGCGCCGCCTTTGATAACCCGGACCTGCTGGTCACCGTCATGGTTGGTGACGGTGAAGCTGAAACCGGCCCACTGGCGACGTCCTGGCATTCCAATAAGTTCTTGAACCCGAAACGCGACGGCGCCGTATTACCGGTGCTGCATCTCAATGGTTACAAGATTAATAACCCGACCCTGCTGTCACGCATTTCGCACCAGGAGTTGGAAGATCTGTTCAAAGGTTATGGCTGGACCCCGTATTTTGTGGAAGGCAGCAATCCGATGGAAATGCACGCCAAAATGGCGGCGACCATGGAACAATGTGTTAACGATATCCAATCGATTCAGGACAAAGCGCGCGCATCTGATGAAGTTGAACGCCCACGCTGGCCGATGATCGTGCTGCGCAGTCCCAAAGGCTGGACTGGACCGGATAAGGTTGACGGCCATAAAGTCGAAGGATTCTGGCGCGCACATCAGGTGCCACTGGCCGGTGTGAAGGATAATGCCCAGCATCTGAAACAGCTGGAAGACTGGCTGCTCAGCTATCGTCCGCATGAGCTGTTTGATGATAACGGGCGCCTGATCCCTGAGCTGAAAGCACTGGCGCCAAAAGGTCACAGGCGCATGAGCGCCAACCCGCATGCCAACGGCGGACTGGTGCGCAAAGACCTGAAGATGCCGGACTTCTATGATTATGCAGCGGCGCTTAACTCGCCGGGTGTGGATTCTGTTGAAAATACTCGTCCGCTGGGTTGTTTCCTGCGCGACATCATGAAGAAGAACATGAGCAACTTCCGGGTGTTCGGGCCTGATGAAAACACCTCGAACAAGCTCGATGATGTCTATGACGCCAGTAAAAAGCTGTGGATGGCTGATATGCTCCCGGAAGACGAAGACGGCGGTCAGTTATCTCGCGATGGCCGGGTGCTGGAAATGCTGTCAGAACATACGCTGGAAGGCTGGCTTGAGGGCTATCTGCTGACCGGGCGCCATGGCTTCCTGTCCAGCTATGAAGCCTTTGTGCATGTGATTGATTCCATGTTCAACCAGCACGCCAAGTGGCTGGATATCTGCAACCAGATTGACTGGCGGGCACCGCTGTCATCTCTCAACCTGCTGATTACCAGCACTGTCTGGCGTCAGGATCATAATGGCTTTACCCATCAGGATCCCGGCTTCCTGGATCTGGTGGTCAACAAAAGCCCCAGCGTCTGCCGGATTTACCTGCCACCTGATGCCAACTGTCTTCTATCGGTCGCCGATCACTGCCTGCGTGCTGATAACTACGTCAATGTGATCGTCGCTGATAAACAGAAACATCTGCAGTTTCTGAGCATCGATGAGGCAGTGAAACACTGTACCAAAGGTCTGGGGATCTGGGACTGGGCCAGTTCCGATCAGGGTCAGGAACCGGATGTGGTCATGGTCGGCTGCGGCGATATTCCAACCCAGGAAGCTCTGGCTGCGGTGGCACTGCTGCATGAGCATTTCCCCGACCTCAAAGTGCGCTTTATCAATGTGGTGGATCTGTTCAAATTACTGCCGGAGACCGAGCATCCGCATGGACTGACCGATAAAGATTTCGATAACCTGTTTACCCGCGATAAGCCGGTCATTTTCAATTTCCACGGTTACCCCTGGCTGGTGCACCGGCTGGCTTATCGCCGCACTAATCACAAAAATATTCATGTGCGTGGCTATAAAGAGAAAGGCAATATCAACACGCCTCTGGAGCTGGCCATTCAGAATGAAATTGACCGTTTCAGTCTGGCCATGGATGTGATTGATCGTGTTGACAGGCTTCAGACCATTGGCGCCCATGCCAAACAGCAACTGAAAGATGCGCAGATTGAATGTCGCCTCTATGCTTATGAGTATGGCGTCGATAAACCCGAATATGCGGACTGGGTCTGGCCGGGTCAGTAAGGCTTTCGATGAAACATATTCTGGTTCTGAACTGTGGCAGTTCTTCGATTAAATTCAAAATCGTCGCCTTGCCGGCAGCCACCACGCTGCTGGCCGGCGCGGTCACCGGTATTGCTCAGAAAAGCGGCAAACACCAACTGACGCGCTATAGCGGTGACAAACCGGAAAACAGCGAGGAAACGGCTGAATTTAAAGATCATGCGGCAGCTTTTGAGATAGTTCAGCGCGATCTGACTGAAGCACTGCAACAGGCAGACCTGACACTGGATGCTATCGGCCACCGCGTCGTGCATGGGGGCACGGCATTTATCGAGCCGGTTCAATTGACGCCGGCACTCGTCGAGCAAATAGCCGAACTTGAATATCTGGCCCCCCAGCATCTCCCCGCCAACCTGCAGGGAATCCGCTTATGTATGGCGCTGTTTGACGAGCTGCCGCAGGTCGCGGTGTTCGACACTGCATTTCATCACAGCATGCCCGACTATGCCTATCGCTATCCGGTGCCGGAGCAATGGTTCAGTGAATTTGGTATTCGCCGTTATGGCTTCCATGGCAGTTCACATCAATATATCGCCGGCAAAGCCGCCGAAATGCTCGACAAACCGCTGGATCAGCTCAATCTCATCACTTTACACCTGGGTAACGGTGACAGTGCCTGTGCCATTCGTCAGGGTAAAAGCATGGATACTTCGATGGGCTTCACCCCGCTGGAAGGCTTGATGATGGGCAGCCGTAGTGGCGATCTGGATGCCTCGATTCCGCTGTATCTGCAGCAAAGGCATGGTATGAGCGCCGACGAGATCGCCCGGCAGCTCAACTTTGACTCAGGTCTGCAGGCGATCTGCGGCAGCCACGATATGCGTGAGATTATTGAACGGGCTGAAAAGGATGATGTGAAGGCGAAACTGGCGCTGGAGATGTTTGTTTACCATATTCGCAAATATATCGGCGCTTATCTTGTCGCCCTGGGACGAGTCGATGCGCTGGTGTTCACCGGCGGTATCGGTGAAAACGCCAGCCTGATTCGTGCGCTTTGCTGTGATGGACTCGAGCCGTTCGGACTGTCACTGGATAAGCAGAAAAATGTCGATAACAGGGACCCGTCGGCGGACATTTCCAGCACTGATAGTGCAATTCGAGTTCTCGTCATAGCCACTGATGAAGAACTGCAGATAGCGCGGGAAGTCTTCTCATCACTTGATTTAAAAACTCAGCTGGTCTGATGCTTAGCCACAACTCAGAAAATTTCTGACCCTAATCTCACCAGATTGACCATTGTTCTGAGTCAGCGGTTTTGTAGCATAGGCCACGTGTTTTTAAATCAACGGAGGTTTTATGACTACCGCACTGAAAACGTTTTCTATTTTTGCTGCTGTCAGCCTGGCATCAGCCACCACCACAATGGCTTATGCCAAAGACGATAAAGTCCTGGAATCTTACAAAGAAGGTCCCTGGGTTGAAGTGATTGAGAAAACCACGGTGACTGACGAGCAGTTGAAACGTTATGCGGAGTTGCAAAAGGAAGTATCCACCATTAACCAGAACTTCGCCAAGAAGATAGATGAAGCACCGAATGATGTGATGAAACAGTCACTGATTCGTCAAGCGACTATCAGTCGTTATACCGTGATCACTGACAGCGGTTTCGACTATGACTTGTATGAAACCATCGACGTAGCGGTTAAAACCGACCCGGTCATGCGTGCCCGTGCTAACAACCTGACCGATGTGGATGTCGGTGTCGATATGATTAAAGGTGTGGCCTATACACCTAAAACCGCTCGTGAACCGGTCCAGGCTGAAAAAGTCGATGCCGACTTCAGCCAGCAGAAACTGATGCAATATGCATCGGTTCAGGACGATATCAAAATGATTCGTACGGACTATTCCGAGAGAATCGCTCAGGCCGACACCAAGGCAAAAGAGCGTGACCTGATGGTTGAAGCACACCGTGAGATTGCTAATGCCATCGAAGAAGCCGGCCTGTATCGTGAAGAGTACGCCAATATTTCACTCTCACTGCAACAGGATCCTGAGCTTCGCAGTCAGGTCCAGAAAATGATTAAGCAACATTCTTGATCAGTGCTTAATCAGTGATGATGAAAGCCCGGGTCACAGCCCGGGCTTTTTTATGTCTGTCACAACCAGCGTGTAGCTCTCACTCATTTCAGAAATATCTTCCATTGATCAGACAAAAGTTTTGAACCTAGCAACCGGAATGCGCTCTAAGCATCTATTGCATGAATCATCAGAACAGGATTATCAATATGAAATTGCTGACATTAATGGCTGTTTTTCTGCTGTCTTCTCCGCTCCAGGCGGCAGAAATCGGAGAATGTGAGGGTTGGAAAGAAAAAGCCAATCTGTTTATGAACTGGCGTCAGCAGGGTGTGCCTATTGCCGATGCCGTTAAAGACACCGCTGGCAATATTTCCCGTGGTTTGTTGCTTCGTGCCTATGCAGAGCCCCGCGTCACCGATTTTCAACAACAGTATCAAGTCATCGATGACTTTAGTGAGCAGGTTTACCAGGAGTGCTTGACAGAGCAACAGGAGACATCCGAATAAACCCCTCTTCAGCAAAATCCTGACAGCTATCCAGCATAAATCTGTATTGCCTGTTTGCCCCACTGATTATGATGTTAAGCAAGTCAAACAAAAAGGAGACTGCATCATGTGGACTGCACCTGCTTATCAGGACATGCGTTTTGGTTTTGAAGTCACTATGTATATCTGCAACAGATAATCATGGCTCTTTACCAACAGACAGACATTGCTTTAATGGATTGGCTTAAACACCCAATGCAGTGTTCCTGCCCAATCTGTCGTGCTCAATAATCAAGGAGAATAGCTATGTGGACCGCACCTGCTTACCAAGACATGCGTTTCGGCTTTGAAGTCACTATGTATATCTGCAACAGATAATCCTGTCTGCTAAAACAAAAAAAGCCCCGAAATTTCGGGGCTTTTTTGTACCTGTTGGATGGATTCTTGATGCAAGCTCAGGCATCCACACTTCGTGTGTATTCCATCTCGCGGGCCATTTCCAATTGTTCCTGCTTTTTCTTGGCCTGTCTCTCAACATCCAGCACACGCTCCAGAAAAGCTTCATCTGTCGGCGCCACCGCCAGTCTTGATTTTTCCAGCCAGGCCAGCGCTTCGTCTGGATCCTGATGTTCTATGGTGTTATTCACCAGGGCATGGGCCAGCGCCAGAAGATCCTCAGCCTCGCCATCTTCTGCGGCCTGACGCAAATCTGCTTCTGTGGTACAGGGCGGTGCAGCCTCATCGATACGAGCCGCTTCATCATGACGTTCATTAAGTGTTTTGGTAGTAATCGCCGTTCTCCTTGCAATTCTGACTTTATCTTTGTGACGTGTCCGGGCGGGGTGAAGTTTCCGCTCCGACCCAAATCATTCTGACAGACCGAAATGACGGTTTTTTGAACAAACCCTTCACAGCGTAAAAAATATCATTTATAGTGAATTCAAACAGTTATTGAGAGCTGAAGTATGGATATCGAGAGAACACAGAATGTATCCCCGATTCTGTCAGCAGAGCGTATTGCGGCACAGCAGAATATTGCGGCAATTAAGCTCAGTAACGACGCCATCAAAGCACAGGGCCAAGCCAGCATCCAGCTGATTCAGGCCGCTGTCGGTGCCGCGACACCGGCACAACCGTCTGCCAATCTCGGGAACAACGTCAACATCAAAGTCTGAGAACTGTAGAAGCTCACAAAAAAAAGCCCCGAAATTTCGGGGCTTTTTTTGTTCGGCAGAACTGTATTATCTGTTGCAGATATACATAGTCACTTCAAAGCCGAAACGCATGTCTGAGTATTCTGGTTTAGTCCACATGATAATCACCTCTTGATTGAACTCATTGCGAATTGCAGTTCCTATATTAATGAGCGCCAGAGTTTGCCAATAGCGTGATTTGCTTGTTTGCAGTCAGGATTTTACTGAATCCGTTTTTATCGCTTTACCAATGTCGCTAATTCAGTAACGATCAGGGTACTCACTCATTTGGAGCAATGCCATGAAACCACAGGCAAGCATTGAACAAAGCCAATCCGGTTTTGTTGTCAGCAAAGAAACCGACGGTCAAACCGAACAGGTCGAAACGAGTTTTGAAAGCTATCAAGCAGCTCTGGACTATATTCTGGAGCAAGGCTGGCAACTCAAACGCGAACGTCCCGACAGCTCGTTGCATGTTGAAACCCGTTTTCTCAAACCCTGATCAGAGTGCCTGCAACTCAGCGAAATACTGATTAATCTCTTTCAGGTGTGACTGGATATAATCCAGGAAAGCCTGCATGACCGGGGTGGGATGCTTACCTTTGGGATAAACCAGGCACCAGCTCCGGCGTAAGGGAAATCCCTTCAAAGCCGGCGCGATCAGGCTGCCCTGTTTCAACTCGGCCAAAACACTGAGTTTGGGTAGTACCGCAACGCCCAGTCCTGCCAGCACACCATGCTTGATGGCATCATTGGACCCCATTTCCATATAGGACCGCAGACTCAAACGCTGCTGCTGGCAGTGTTGTTCCAGCGCCAGACGGTTGCCGGAACCCGGTTCCCGCAGTAATAGCCGACCATTAAGAAACTGCTGGGGCGTGATTTGTTTTTTGTCTGCCAGCGGGTGAGTGGCTGCCAGCACCGGAATCAGTTCATTATCCAGGAATGGCAGCGAGGCCAGTGAACGGTCACTGGGCACCAGGCCCATCACGACCAAATCATCCGTATTGTTGTTGAGCTGTTCTATGGCCCCTGCCCGGTTCATCACTTTCAGGTTCACATTGACTGCCGGATATAGGCTGATGAAGCCCTTGAGCAGATGCGGGACCGCGTACTGCGCCGTGCTGACAGCGCAAATACTCAAGGCACCGGATAACTGACCCTGCAGACTGTGCAGATCGGTCTGTAATAACTCTACCTGATCAAATACGGCGTTGATGCGTTCGGCGACCTTTTCTCCGGCGCGGGTACAATAGAGTTGTCTGCCTACATACTCGAATAGAGGTTGTCCCAGTGCCTGCTCCAGCTTACGGATCTGTGAGCTGACCGCCGGCTGCGTCAGGCCCAGCGCTTCTGCCGCGCGACCATAGCCCTGATATTGATATACCGCCTGAAAAACCTGCATCTGACGGAAGGAAAGGCGGTTTAATAATTGCTGCAGACTCAAGGACATAAAAGACTTCCGGCCTCATCCATAACTAATAACTTATTGCTAACAAAAATTATATCAATTTTTAATTATGAGTGGCTTTATCTAAGCTAGGCGGCATCTGATTCAGGAGTCTGCACCATGCTGAAAAAAGTTCTGATAGCCAACCGCGGTGAGATTGCCGTACGCATTGTGCGGGCCTGTGCCGAGATGGGTATTCGCTCGGTCGCCATCTATACCGAACCGGATCGCTATGCGCTGCATGTGAAACGCGCTGATGAATCCTATTCGCTGGGTGAGGACCCGCTGGCCGGGTATCTGGACCCGCTCCGTATCGTAAATCTGGCGGTGGAAACCGGCTGTGATGCCATCCATCCGGGTTACGGTTTTCTGTCAGAAAACGCCGAATTTGCCCGCCTCTGTGAAAAACACAATGTGACCTTTATCGGCCCCAAATCCAGCGTGATTGAAAAAATGGGGGATAAAACCGCCGCCCGTGACAGTATGCGAGAAGCAGGTGTTCCCATCACGCCCGGCTCTGATGGCAACCTCGAAAGCCTGGAAGATGCGCTGACCCTGGCCGAAGAAGTTGGCTACCCGGTCATGATCAAAGCCACTTCCGGTGGTGGTGGCCGCGGTATTCGCCGCTGTGACAGCGCAGCAGAACTCAAGCAGCAATACCCTCGCGTCATCTCAGAAGCCACCAAGGCCTTTGGCTCAGCGGAAGTGTTCCTGGAAAAATGCATTCTTAACCCGCGCCATATCGAGGTGCAAATCCTCGCTGACAGTCAGGGTAATGTGATCCATCTTTATGAGCGTGACTGTTCGATTCAGCGCCGCAACCAGAAGCTGATAGAAATTGCGCCCAGTCCACAACTGACACCGGAACAACGCGATTATGTCGGTGATCTGGCGGTACGCGCCGCCCAGGCAGTCGGCTATGAAAATGCCGGTACTGTTGAGTTCCTGCTGACCGGCAATGAAGTCTACTTCATGGAAATGAACACCCGGGTGCAGGTCGAACACACCATCACCGAACAAATAACCGGTGTCGATATTGTCAGGGAACAGCTCCGAATCGCTGCCGGTAAGCCACTGAGCTACCGTCAGCAGGACATTCACTACCGCGGTTTCGCCCTGCAATTCCGCATCAATGCCGAAGATCCCAAAAACGATTTCCTGCCCAGTTTTGGCCGCATCACCCACTACTACGCGCCGGGCGGTCCCGGGGTGCGGGTGGATACCGCGATTTACACCGGTTATGACATCCCCCCCTATTTCGACTCCATGTGTCTCAAACTCGTGGTCTGGGCACTGGACTGGGAAGATGCGATTAACCGCGGTCAGCGGGCGCTTGATGATATGCGTCTGCACGGGATTAAGACCACCGCCAACTATTACAAGCAGATTCTGAATCATGCTGATTTCCGCTCGGGCCAGTTCGACACCAGTTTCGTGCCGGCCCATCCGGAACTGCTCGAGTATTCCGATAAACGACGCCCCAGCGCTGTAGCGCTGGCCCTGGCCACCGCTATTGCTGCCCATGCCGGCTGGTAAGCCGCCTTCAAGCTGGAGAATTTTCGTATGAAAAAAATAGAAGTTACCGATGTCATTCTGCGCGATGCCCACCAGTCGCTTATCGCCACCCGCATGCGCACCGACGATATGCTGCCGATTTGCGACAAGCTGGATCAGGTCGGTTTCTGGTCGCTGGAAGTGTGGGGCGGCGCG
>JABURN010000041.1 GCA_014762585.1 Methylophaga sp. | reverse complement strand
GCGCCTGATTCCAGGCCTTCGACTTTGTCCTGCCAGCGACCGCGGGCGGTCAGAATCAGTATCGGATAATCCAGCCCTTTCTGACGGAGCTGCTGAATGACTTCGATGCCGGATAATTTGGGTAAGCCCAGATCAATAATCGCTACGTCGTAAGCATATTCAGAGCCCATAAACAGGCCTTCTTCACCGTCAGCGACTGCATCTACGGTTAGATTTTGATCATTTAATTGTCGCGTGATCTGCTCACGCAGGTGTATTTCGTCTTCTATAAGTAGAACGCGCATGCCGCCTCAGGGTAGGGTGTGGCCGGTGTCTCGGTCAATCCGGTGTACTTTGACCTTACCGTTATTGTGAAGGACTTTCACACGAAAAATAGTGTTTTTGCCCGCTCTTTGCTCATCGACCGACAGAATTTTTCCACCGGTTTCGATTTTAGCCAGCTCTGCCGCGGTGTGTTTGGTCAATGGCAAAGCGATTTCGTTGATGATGTTCCCGGGTTGTTGTTCATAGGGGATGCTATCGTCAGCATGAACAAAAGGGCTCAACAGCAACGAAATCAGGAGCAGAAAGCGGAACTTAAACATGATTTTACCTTATCACTAACAGCAGTATTTATAACAGCATCTGCTGTTAAAGCAAGTCCGGGCAGCCTCCGATCGGCTGCCCGGCACAATGCCTATTTCATTTTTTCAGGTTTGACTTCGCCAATGGCACCATCAGCGCGTGCCTTGAGATAGCTATAAATCTTGTCACGGCCCTGCATCACAGTCTGATTGGATTGCCAGGCGGGCATCATACCAATCTGTCCGGTTTTGCCTTCCGCAACCGTTTTCATGAATTCCTCGTAGCTGATTTTATTAAGACTCTCTGCCAGGTTGGGCCCAGCCAGGCCCTGACCATAGGTACCATGACAGCGTGCACACCAGTTGCGATAAAGCTTAAAACCGTTATAGCTGTCGGCATCAAGTTTATTGCCATTGGTCACGGTGTAGGGTTGTGGGCCAGCTGCCTGTGCAGGTAATGCGGCCAGGTAGGAAAAGGCGACGCCTAATGTCATCGCGAGTATCAGTTTTTTCATAGTCATCACCTTTTAATAATAAGAACGTCGGGGTTCGACGTGTACATCAACTGGAATGAACTTGCCGGGATGATGATCCATCACGGTGGTGTACATTCTGCCGTGATAACGATAACTGACTTCATAGCCGTCAATGCGTTGTTCGCGGTAATGTCTGTCTACGACCTGACATTGCTCCCTGTAGCCATAATCAACATCTCGGTAGCGGTTTCCCATGTCTCGACCGACTGAGCCACCAAGCAGCGTTCCAGCGATGGTCATCGCCGTATTGCCACTGCCACCGCCGAACTGATTGCCAATCACACCACCGATCAAACCGCCAGCGATGGTACTGGTATAAGACTGATGGCCGCTGTGATGACGTCGGGGTTCATCCCAGCATTCGCGTTCGGGGCGGGTCACAGTCACAGTACGATAGATCGGCTCGACATGGGTGACACGTGCTTTATCACCGCGATCATAACCGTGGTAGTCACGGTTATCATGATCAGCCATTACATTGGCAGAGATCAGCGTAAATGCTGAAGCCAGAGCCATGGTTTTTATGATGTTTTTCATTACAGCTCTCCTCTTTTGTCAGCTGTTGCATGCAGATTAGCAAGCGATAACTGAACCAGAACTGAATGATTTTGGTTTTCATTAGCAGCTTTTTTGATAAGTTGTGAACTTGGTCACATGTTGAATTGTGTCACATATGATTTACTGTACAACCCTGTGACGTAGTTCACAATTACGAAAAAAGCGAAGTATTTGGTCGGGAGTATCGTTGAACACCCAAATCAGCATGAATAAGGAAGTCCGTGCCGCTGAGTCCGCCGCGATCCACCCATTGCGGATACAGATCCTGCTTCAGCAGGGCAGGATTGCTATCGTCACTAATCTGGTGGTGACCTGTCTGACCGCTATCATTCTCTATCCGGCAGTTAAACAGAGTTTCCTGCTTTTGTGGTGGAGCACAGCTGTGATAGTGAATAGTGCTCGCCTCGTACTATGGAATCGGCTTAATCAGAAAACCAGCCAGCTTTTTAACGAAAACATAAGCAGAAGGGCTGAAAACCAATATGCGTCTGCCTTGTTTGTCAGTGGCCTGATATGGGGAAGCCTGGCTTTCTTTTTCAGTGCTGAACTGCCCTTAACCCAACAAATGACTATTCCGCTGGTTGTATGTGGGATGTCAGCCGGTGCAGTATTTTCCTATCTGAGCAGCCTGCGCAGTTTCAGTGCTTTTGTATTACCTATGCTGGTGCCTGTCTGTGTCAGTATTTTCGCTGCCGGTCTTTATGCTGTCGCACTGATTACATTAGTTTATCTGCTGGCTATTTTCTTACTGGGCCGTAATCTCAACCAGAAAATGCTGGAAAGCCTTGAACTGCGTCAGGAAAACCGATCTCTGGTCAAACATTTATCTGAGATTAATCAGGCCCAGTCAGAACTGCTGACAGAGTTACGCGCCAAAGAAACTTTCCTTCTGCATACCTTTGAAGATGCCGGCGTGCCCATGCTGCTGATGGAGAAAAGTTTTCGCATCCTCGATGTCAACAAAGCCGGCTGTGATTTGTTTGGCTATTCCAAGCAAACCCTGCAGGGGAGACATGCAACAGAGCTGCTGCATCCGGATGATTCATCAGAAATCAGCCCGCAGTTCAGACAATTGCTGGCCGGAGAAATCAAGCAATACCGGATCACACGCCGTTGCATCAATAGAAAGGGTAAAACACTCTGGCTGAATTCCACTATTTCTGTGGTTAGAGACGATGACAACGAGATTGAATATGTGGTGATTCAGGCACAGGATATTACCGAGCAATATCTGCTGAGCAAGGACCTGCAGCATCAGGCGCTGCATGATGCATTGACTGGCTTGCCCAACCGACGTGCTTTGGAAAAAAAGCTGCAGGGCATTTTGTCCCAGACTCTGCATTCAGAGCATGTGCTGTGCTATCTGGACCTGGATCAGTTTAAAGTTATCAATGACACCTGCGGGCACATAGCCGGTGACGCATTATTAAAACAAATCAGTCAGTTGATGCGACATGAGCTGAGAGAGCAGGATATGCTGGCCCGGTTCAGTGGCGACGAGTTTGCGGTTTTGATGCTGAATTGCTCACAGCAACAAGCGCAGGAGATGCTTGAGAATCTGCTTGAAACAATCCGTACCTTCAGTTTTGAATATGAAAGTCACACGTTTAAAGTCACAGCCTGTATCGGTGTGGTCGCAATCAATAACAACAGTTCTCTGGTTGAGTTGCTGAAACAGGCTGACAGTGCCTGCTATGCGGCCAAGGAAGCAGGGCGGGATCGTTTGCATCTATTCAGCGAAACCGATACCGACCTGGTGCAACGCACTGGGGAAATGCGCTGGGTGGCCCGTATTCAACAAGCCTTAGCCCATGAACGACTGGTGCTTTACAGTCAACCCATTAAAGCTTTACATACCAGAAATGAAGGGCTGTCACATTGTGAGTTGTTGATCAGAATGCTGGACGATGATGGCACCATCATTTCTCCCGGGGAGTTTCTGCCTGCAGCGGAGCGCTACAACCTGGCAGCGGCGATTGACCTCTGGACCGTCGAACATGTCATATCCCGTTTATCTGCAGCCAGAGCAGCGGGTCGCGATATCAGTGGCATTTACGCGATTAATCTATCTGGCCAGTCGCTTGGCGACGGTCGCTTTTATGAGCGAATCATCCGCCTCATCATAGAGGCGAAACTCAGCGATGATAATGCGCTCCTATGCTTTGAAGTGACCGAAACGGCAGCCATCACTAACATGCGCTCTGCACTGCATTTCATAAATGAGCTACGGCAGATTGGCTGTCAGTTTGCCCTCGATGACTTCGGCAGTGGACTGTCATCATTTGCTTATCTCAAACAGCTGCCGATTGATTACCTGAAAATTGATGGCATGTTTGTCAGAGACTGTGTGCACAACACAGTGAATCTGGAAATCGTCAACTCCATCAATGGTATCGGCCAGGTACTGGGCCTGAAGACGATAGCTGAATTTGTCGAGGATGAAGCCACTTTGATCAGTCTTGAGCATATTGGCGTTGACTTTGTGCAGGGGTATCTGATTGCTGCTCCTCAGCCGTGGGAAGTCTAGATCAGCACTGCTGCCACTGTTTCTCAAGACGTTTGGCACTGATGGGATAGGCCGTTTTCAGCTCCTGGGCAAACACAGAGATCCGAAATTCTTCCAGCATCCAGCGGTATTCATAGAAAGCCTCGGTCTCTATCTTGTTCACCTTGCTGATAAATTTCTGCCAATGCGGTTTGACCTCAGCCATGCGCTGCCGGTCTTTGGCAGGATCGGTCAGTAATTTATCGAGACGGATACCCGCTGCCTGGCAGTAGACCGGTAATCTTTTCAGCGCTTCATCCGGGGTGTCGTGGACAAAGCCCTGATAGACCAGAAAACCCAGCTGTTCCTTGATGTCATTGACTGCATTGATGGCTGCCAGCGGAATATTGCTGCCCAGACGCTTGGCGATGGCATGATATTCAGCCAATGGCGATGCAATGTTCTGAGCCAGTTCGGATGCAATTTTGATTAAATCGCCACGGCGACTGTTGAGTCGCTGTTCAAATTCTTCGCGGCTGCGAATGGCTGCTTGCTCAAGAATAAAGCAGCGATCAAAGGCAACATGAATCAGATCAGTTTTCAGTTGCTCGCAGGGAGTCAGCTTGATGTTGTTTTTATCCCCGTATGGAGAAGGCGGCACATTGGCGTAATGCAGGCACATTTCCTTTATACCGGGCAGGTTCTTCTGCAGGTATTTCACCGCATCGGCCTGCGCCAGCATGAACAGGCGGCGCAGTCCCAAGCGGGACAACTGGCGGGCCTGGGCGGCGGTATCCATCAGCGTCAGATCGACACTGTCTGTCTTGTCGACCAGAGCAGGATAAGCGGTCATTTCCAGACCGTTCTGCTCCAATGTAATTTGTTCCGGCAGCGCGTCAAAAGACCAGCTGGTCAGCCCGGTTTTTTCATATTCACTGTCCGGAATCTGGCGGAAACTGGCAGCCGCTTCACGAGCCCAGTCTTCTTTCAGGCGATTTAAATCACGGCTTTCATCCAGCAGTTTGCCGTCATCATCGACCAGCCTGAAATTCATCTGCAGATACAGTGGTAACTCGTCGGTACGCCAGTCTTTTTGATCAATTTCGACACCGGTCAGCTTACGCAGACGTTCGCTTAAGGCCGGAAGCAGGGCACCGGATTCCGGCGATAAATCTTTTAGGCAGTCATCGGCATATTTCGGTACCGGGATGAAGTGACGACGCAAAGACTTGGGTAGGGCTTTGAGCAGAAAGACAATCTTATCGCGGAGCAAGCCCGGGACCAGCCATTCATAGCGTTCGGCGCTGGTCTGATTCAGCAGCGACAGGGGAATTGTCTGGGTGATGCCATCATGCTGTTTACCCGGTTCGAAGTGATACTCCAGTTTGAGCGGCACCCGGTTGACCAGCATCTGATCAGGATAATAATCGGCGGTGACCTGTTCCGCCTCATGCTGCATCAATAGCTCCTTGCTCAAAAACAGCAGCTTGGGGTCGTCTTTTTCAGCCTTTTTACGCCATTTTTCGAAGCCGGCGCCATTGATGATGTCATGGGGGATGCGGCTACGATAGAAATCAAACAGGATTTCTTCATCCACCAGCACATCGCGGCGGCGGGATTTCTGCTCCAGCAGTTCGACTTCCTGAATCAGCGACTGATTATGGCGGAAGAAGGGCGCCCGGCAATGCCAGTCACCATTCACCAGGGCTTCGCGGATAAATATCTGATTCGCGAGATCCGGGTCCAGGGGGCCATAATGCACGCGACGACGGGTGACAATCGGCAGGCCATAGAGCGAAACGGATTCGAAAGCCACCACCTGGGCCGGCTTCTTTTCCCAGTGCGGATCACTGTACTGGCGTTTGACCAGACTGCCTGCGATGGGCTCGATCCATTCCGGTTCTATCTTGGCATTAATGCGGGCGTAAAGCTTACCGGTCTCGACCAGTTCTGCCGCCATCAGCCATTTGGGGCCTTTTTTATGCAGCGCTGAGCCGGGAAAGATACCCAGTTTCAGGTTACGGGCACCGGTGTATTCGAATCGGTCAGTTTTTACGGCAATATGGCTTAGAAGCCCGCTGAGCAAAGCCTGATGAATGCTGTCATAGGCGGCTTCCTGCGTATTAAATTTGAGCTTGAGTTCAGACAGCTGAATATGCAGTTGCTGGTGAATATCATGCCACTCGCGCAGACGCAGGAAGGACAGAAAGTTTTCCTTGCAGTACTTACGCAGCTTGTTCTGACTCAGGTGTTTTTTCTTGTCGTGATACAAATCCCAGAGCTTGAGAAAGCCGATAAAGTCGGAGCGTTCGTCTTTGTATTTAGAGTGCGCTTCATCGGCGGCCTGTTGTTTGTCCATCGGCCGTTCGCGTGGGTCCTGAATACTGAGCGCACTGGCGATCACCAGCACTTCAGTCAGGCTGCCGAGATCTCCGGCTTTGAGCAGCATTCTGGCGATTCTGGGATCAATCGGCAGTTTTGCCAGTTGTCGACCGGTTTCTGTGATGCGTCGCTGACGATCGACTGCATCCAACTCATCCAGCAGACGGTAGCCATCATTGATCATCTTCTGCGGCGGCGGGTTGATGAAGGGGAATTTAGCCGGGTCGCCCAGTTTCAAGGCTGACATCTGCAAAATCACCGACGCCAGGTTGGTACGCAGAATTTCCGGGTCGGTAAAAGCTGGCCGGGCTTCGAAGTCTTCTTCATCGTAGAGCCGGATACAGATACCGGCTGCGACACGACCGCAACGCCCGGCACGCTGGTTGGCACTGGACTGGGAGATTTTCTCGATGGGCAGGCGCTGAACTTTGTTTCTGACGCTGTAGCGACTGATACGCGCATTACCCGGATCCACGACATAGCGTATGCCGGGCACAGTCAAAGAGGTTTCGGCGACATTGGTGGCGAGAATAATGCGACGCTGCCCGCCGGTCTTGAATACCCGGTTCTGTTCAGCGGCCGATTGTCTTGCAAACAGCGGCAGGATCTCGGTTTGCGGTGGATGATGCTTACGTAAAGCTTCAGAGACATCACGGATATCCCGTTCGCCGGCAAGGAATATCAGCACATCACCCGGGCCTTCCCGGCAGAGTTCATCCACGGCGGCGACAATGCCAGACACCATGTCGTAATCGGGCGATTCTTCATCAGGCGTCTGTAATGGACGGTAACGGATATCGACCGGGTAGGTGCGGCCACTGACTTCAATCACCGGCGCATTATCAAAATGTTTGGAAAAGCGCTCAGTGTCGATGGTGGCTGAGGTGATAATGACTTTCAGATCCGGGCGCTTGGGCAGAAGTTGTTTGATGTAACCCAGCAGAAAGTCGATATTGAGGCTGCGTTCGTGGGCCTCGTCAATGATCAGCGTGTCGTACTGATTGAGAAACTTATCATTCTGGGTTTCTGCCAGCAGAATCCCGTCGGTCATCAGCTTGACGTAGCTGCGATCGGCGTTGACGTGATCGTGGAAACGGACTTTATAGCCAACGGTTTGACCAATTTCCGACTGCAATTCTTCAGCGATCCGGGTGGCGACCGTGCGGGCTGCGATACGGCGGGGCTGAGTATGGCCAATCATGCCGGTGACGCCACGGCCGAGCTCGAGGCAGATTTTAGGTAACTGAGTGGTTTTACCGGACCCGGTTTCACCACAGAGAATGATCACCTGATTGTCAGCAATCGCCCGTTTGACTTCTTCGCGGCGCTCGATAACCGGCAAATCGGCCTCGAACGTGGGCCTGGGAATGTTTTGCCGGCGCTTTTCTGCCCGCTCAACAGAGGCTATGACCTGCTGCGCGAGAGCAGCGAGCTTGTCCTGATTTTGCTCTTTTTTCAATCGCTGCCAACGCTGAGTCAGACGGTGCCTGTCACTCAGCATGGTCGATTTTAGCAATGTGTCGAGATCGGGCGTCTGGTTACTCACAATAGGAACGCAAAAGTGCTTATTTTACAGTTTCCAGACCAGCGACGCAGTATATCTGAAGTCATTTTTGCTGATATCTTCCTCGGTTGCTGAGTCATATTCATTCAACAAGCCGAGTTTCAGTGCCACACCAACAAAGCTGTTCAGGTCCAGTACCCAGTCAAACGAAGTCAGGTTACGGTATTCAGAGCTGTCGCGCAGACTGGGATAGAAGGTATTGGCAAACTCGATATGCTGGTATTCATTCATATCCCACTGCGTTTCCAAGCCAATCAAACCCTCAGGGGTAAACTCTTCACGTTCACCGCCGAATGTCTGGTTGAAACCGAGACCGGTACGGCCCAGCAGTAGCCAGTCATCGGTCTTAACAAACTCATAACCGACACCTCCATTGGCATTGAGACGGAAATCCCAGTCTTTGAACTCATCCCAGTCTACGCGGCCACCGGCAAAGTGAAACCAGGGTGTTTGCGGCCTTAACCAGTCGCGATTGATGGATGAATAAAAACTGTGATCAGACAGTTCGTCTTCAGACTTGGCCCGGAAATAAGCCGTATTGTGAGAGATACGTGTGTAGTCACTGGTGAAATCAGCGCTGAAGCCAAGGTTGACCTGATGGTTTCTGGATTTACCGGCGCTGCCGGCGATACCCAGATCGACACGGCGCTTCCAGTTCGTCAAAAGCCCGGTCCCGAATAAGCCGTTGTCTGTCGGTTTTTTGCTAGATTTTGGCTTGTCTGCAGCAACAGCCAGCTTCTCAGCCTGGGGTTTACTGACGACTTGCTCCACACTGACAACCTGATTTTTATTCAGCTTGATTTCACCGAGTACTGGGTGAACGACGGTGAAATGGGTCTCGGATTCGTTTTTGAGATCAGCTGTCAGCTGATCGCCGTTAAGCAGCTCGATTCTGGATTGTGCGGCCTCTACCAGAGGACTCGTGAAAAGCAGGAAAGTAGATAATGCGAAAGCATAAATCTTATTAACAGACACGGTTAAGTTCCTGTAAATGAAATAAAAAAGGCAGCACCGTTGGGTGCTGCCCGCGCATTATACAGGAAGGGATTTATAAAAAATCAGCAGTCGTTATTATTTATTTCACCATCGGGCATAACAGTGTTGCAGTAAAGAATGCCACGCATCTGGGCACCTTCGATATTGGCGCCACTCAGGTCTGCTTCACGCAGGTCAGCGAAGATAAGCTGGCTGCCGGAGAGATTGGCATTTTTCAGATTAGCGCCGTTGAGTTCGGCATAATCCATCAGCGAACCGGAAATATCTGCACCTTCGAGATTGGCACCCTGCATACGTGAATGAGTAAACCAGACACCAACGAGTATGGCATGACTGAGATCAATGCCTTTCAGATTGGCTTCGCTCATATCCGCGCCACTCAAATCCTTGCCGCTCAGTTCGGCTTCACTGAGGTTACAGAAATTGCATTGCCGGGTTTCCAGGAGTCTGTCCAGATAGACTTTTTCGTAGGCCGCGGCACTGCCGGCAATCACAAGACCAAGGATGAGAAGCGCTTTATTCATGATTTTCTCCTGCTATGCTGCGGGCCATTTCCCGCGGAAGAATTGTTCCGATAATGGACGGCGCTGACGCGGTTTAAGTTCCCGTTCCATCTGTTCTTCGGTCAGGCTGTCCAACGGGGCTGGATGACCAATGGCAATCATCGACCAGAGACGAATGTTATCCGGGATGTTGAACGCTGCGCGCATTTTGTCCGGATCATAACCCCCCATCTGGTGGCTCATCAGCCCAAGTGATGTGGCCTGCAGACAAAGGCTGAGACTGGCCGCGCCCGTGTCATGTCCGACCCAGGGATTGTCTTTGTCCTTCTCGCGGAATTCGGTGACAGAGGCGGCAAGTATCAGCAGCGGGGCATGCTGCGCCCAGGTCTGGTTACCAGGCATCAGCGAATCAAAGGCTTTGTCCCAGGCTGCTTTATCAGTGAACTTATTGCAAATCAGATAACGCCAGGGCTCTTCACCGGAACAGGAGGGCGCCCAGCGGGCCGCTTCCGTCAGTGCCACAATGTGTTCCTCGCTCACCTCAAGGTCCGGATCGTAGGCCCGGCCGCTCCAGCGTTCGGCGAGTAAAGTATCAATGTCTTGTTCGGTGTCCGCTGGTTTCTGAATCATGTTTTTACCTGGGTAGTTGAATCGACGGGTCTTTGGCAGGGCGGTAGAAACCGCCGATGTTGCCGATAACCAGTATCAGATCGGCGCCGGTGGTTTGGGCAATCTCGTCTAGCATCGCCTTGCGTTCTGCGCGCTCCTGGCCGCTAATACGGACTTTAATCAGTTCGTGATGTTCCAGCGCATTGTTGATTTCCGCGACAACCGACTCGGTGAGACCGCTGTTACCGACCATCACTACCGGCTTGAGAGAGTGCGCCAGCCCCTTGAGGTAGCGTTTTTGTTTATCCGTGACTGCCATGAAGAGCGTTACCTGTTTAAAATATGCGGAGTATAACAGGAACCCAATATGGCTAAACAACACAAGTTCACGGTCACAGCGGCGCGCGGCATGCTGCCGCTGCTGGCTGAAGAACTCAAGCAACTCGGCATCAAACAAAGCAAGCAGGAACAGGGTAATATCCGTTTCACCGGCAGTCTGGAGGATGCCTACAAAGTCTGTTTGTGGTCCCGCGTTGCCATACGTGTGTTGATGCCTATCGCCACCATTCGTGCTGAATCGCCGGAACAACTTTACGAGGGTGTCACGGCCTTGCCCTGGGAAGATCATCTTGAGGCGGAAGAGGGCACCCTGGCGGTCGATTTCAACAGCTTCCGTTCCAAAATCAAACACAATCAATACGGCGCGCAGAAAGTCAAAGACGCGATTGTGGATCGTTTTCGCGCGCTGACCGGGATTCGTCCTTCAGTTGACCTTCACCAGCCGGATATTCGCATCAATGTCTACCTGCGACACAATCAGGCCACCATCAGCATTGATTTATCCGGTGAGAGTCTGCACCGTCGCAGTTACCGGGCGCGTAACACCGAAGCACCACTCAAAGAGCATCTGGCCGCGGCCATTTTGTTGAGTGCTGAGTGGCCCAGACTGGCTCGACAGGGTTGGGCTTTAATTGACCCGATGTGTGGTTCAGGGACTTTTCTGATTGAAGCGGCGATGATGGCCGCCGATATTGCGCCCGGGATTCTGCGGGATTACTTCGGTTTCATCTACTGGAAGCAGCACGACAAAGACGCCTGGAAAAAACTCAAGGCGGACGCCGAACGTCGACGTCAGGCAGGTCTGGCCAGAATACCCGTGATAATGGGCGGGGATGCCGATCCTAAAGCGGTGGAGGCTGCGCGGGCCAATATTGCCGAAGCGGGTCTTAGTGACTGGATTCAGGTTGCACAACGCAGATTACTGGACTGGCCGGCTGAAGCACAGGCGCTGCCGCCAATGGGGCTGCTGGTCTGTAATCCGCCTTATGGTGAACGCATGGGCGATGCCGATAGTCTGCCCCGGCTTTATGAGAGTCTGGGCGATATTATGCGTGAGTCTCTGCCGGGTTGGCGCAGCGCGATCATTACCGACAAGCCGCAACTGGGCAAATTTACGGGCCTGACTTTGTTCGAAAGTGTGCCCTTTGATAATGGTCCGATTGAATGTGAAGTGTTGTTTTACCGGGCCAGCAAAGCGGTGACCCAGACTAGGCAGCCAGAGACGACACCGGAGCCCATCATCAGTGATACGGCGCCGGATCTGCAGGAAGTTGAAATCAGCGAGCAGGGTGATATGTTCGCAAACCGCCTGAAGAAAAATATCAAACACCTGGCGAAATGGGCACGTAAAAACAAGGTTAGTTGCTACCGTGTATACGATGCCGACTTGCCTGATTACGCGCTGGCTATCGACCTGTATGACGATCAGGTTCATGTGCAGGAATACGCCCCGCCCAAACAGATTGATCCGCAGAAGGCCGTAGAGCGACTGAAAGAGGCCATGCATATCATTCCCGATGTCATGGAAGTGCCGGCCAACAGCGTCAGTCTCAAAGTCAGACAGAAACAGCGCGGTTCTAATCAGTATGAAGCCCAGGCTGCACAGAACAAACGCTTCGAGGTTGAAGAAAATGGCCTCAAATTCTGGGTCAACCTGAGAGACTACCTGGATACCGGCCTGTTTCTGGATCACCGCGATACCCGCTTGATGCTGATGAATATGGCGCGCGGCAAAGATTTTCTCAACTTGTTCTCATATACCGGATCTGTGACCGTCTATGCGGCCGCCGGTGGCGCTGCCAGTACTACCAGTGTGGACATGTCCAATACCTATCTCGGCTGGGCACGGGATAATCTGGAACTTAATGAACTGGATGGTGAACAGCACCGATTTATTCGTGCCAACTGTCTGGAATGGCTGCAGGCTGCGCAGCAGGAGGCTGAGCGCTTTGATCTGATATTCCTCGATCCGCCGACCTTTTCCAACTCCAGCAGAATGGAAGGGGTGTTTGATGTACAGCGCGATCATGTCAGCTTGATTCAGATGGCGGCGAATTTGCTGAAACCCGGTGGCCAGTTGATTTTCTCCACTAACCGGCGTGACTTCAAAATGGCGCTTGATGTAATGGAAGGACTGAGCTTAAAAGATATCAGTGCTCAGACCATACCCAAAGATTTTGAACGTAATAAGAAAATTCACCAGTGCTGGCTGGTGACAAAAACAATCTGATCCTTCACAGGAATTTCTCATTAGATTCACATTAAATTGTCATATAGCCTGCGCATAATGTACCCGATTTAAACAAAGGGAAAGCATTATGTCGGGCGCACAACGTCACTTTAATTCACTCAAAGAATGGGAAATGTTCGGTCCGGATCAGGGCAATGAATATTTTCCTAAATTCACCACACCCACACAGACCTACCAGCAGTGGTTGCAGGAAAATCCCGAAGGTTATCAGCTTAACGATTAAGCCGAGAACTCTCTCAGCGTTGCTTTAATATCTTGCCAGAGCTGTGCATAAGCACGGCTCACCGGCGAGGCATTATCAAAAGATGGAAGTGGTGCACGATAATCTCCCATGCGTTCCACCGCTGCGGCATACGGAATCGGTGTTGGCAGACCATTTTTCAACATTTTGGGTGGATGAGTCAGCATCACCCGATGCAGGCTGCGACGGCGATCCACCATGGTGAAAAAAGCGTGCAGTCGCTTAGGTTTGAGCTTGTTTTCTTTAAAGAAGTCCCGCGTCTGTTCAAAAGTACGCAAAGACAAATGCGTCGGGATAATCGGGATATACAGCGAGTCTGCAGTTTCAAACACCTGCTCAGTCAATAATGAAAAGCTGGGCGGACAGTCCAGTACCACTAGGGCGTAATTTTCACCAAAAGGCTCAACCAGTTTGGCAATCAGATTACGTTTACCCTGTTCGCTTTGCGTGGCCAGCTGCTGATCCAGATGCCGCAAGGAGAAGTCCGACGGAATCACGTCCAGGTTTTCAAAGTCCGTGCTTCTGACCAGATCACCAATCGGCGTTTTGCCACTGAGAATCTTTTTGGGCCGCGTTTTCTCTTTAGCCTTGGTGTTCAATAGCCAACTGGCGGCACCCTGCGGGTCTAAATCCCAGAGCAGAGTAGGGATGCCCTCATTGGCCGCATGCCAGGCAATGTTTACCGCCGAGGTTGTTTTACCTACCCCGCCTTTGAGATTAAAAAATGCAATCGTTTCCACAACAGGCTCAGTAGGTCTTGGCCATTTTATCCAGTAAAGTCAGTTGTGCTGAAATGACCGGTTCTGAATCGGACTTTTCAACCAGCTTGTAACGTGCATCGGCGTTCAGAATCCAGGCCTGGCTGTTATCCGACAGATACGTTTCCAGATCGTCGAGAACACGCTGGCGCAGTTTTTTGGATTCGATCGGGAAGCAGGTTTCAACGCGCCGCAGCAGGTTGCGTTTCATCAAGTCAGCACTACCACACCAGAGTTCTGGGTTGCCGCCGTTTTCGAAATAAAATACCCGGGTGTGTTCCAGAAAACGGCCGATGATACTGCGCACATGGATATTTTCAGACAGGCCTTCAACGCCGGGTCGGAGACAACAGATGCCGCGCACAATCAGATCGATTTTGACGCCTGCCATCGAGGCACGATAAAGCGCCTGGATCATTTCCTGTTCTACTACGGCATTCACTTTGATGATGATCCGGCCAGGCTTACCGGCGTCAGCATGTTCGATTTCTCGATCAATTTTCTTGAGCAGGCCTTCATGCAGCGTGAATGGCGCATGCAGGAGTTTATGCATCTGTGGGATTTTGCCCAGACTGGTGAGTTGGATGAACAGGTTGTTGACGTCTTCACCGATCTGCTTATCCGAGGTCAAGAGGCCATAATCGGTATAAACGCGGGCGGTACCGCGGTGATAGTTACCGGTACCCAGATGAACATAACGACGAAGTTTGCTGTTTTCACGGCGTAAAACCAGCAGCATTTTGGCGTGGGTTTTATAGCCTACGATGCCGTACACAACGTGGGCACCGGCTTCCTGCAGGCGGGCAGCCAGTGCCACGTTGGCTTCCTCATCAAAGCGGGCTCGCAGTTCGATAACCACAGTGACTTCCTTACCGGCCTGGGCGGCAGTCACCAAGGCATCGACAATCGGCGACTTGGCGCCGGTACGGTAGAGCGTCTGTTTAATAGCAAGCACGCTGCTGTCAGCGGCTGCCTGGCGCAGCAAATCGATAACTGGCGTAAATGACTGATAGGGATGATGCAGCAGCATATCCTGCTTGCGTAAGGCAGCGAAAATATCAACGTCGGGTGTCAGTCCGTCGGGCCTTCCTTGTGTGAATGGCTTGAACTTGAGGTCCGGCCGATCCACCAGTGAGCATACGGCCTGAATCCGGCTCAGGTTTACCGGCCCGTTGACCAGGTAAACGTTATCCCGTTCCATCGCACATTCATTACGCAGAAACTCGACCATATCCTCCGGGCAGTTGTGGGCAATCTCCAGCCGAACCTCATCACCGTAGTTACGCTGGGTCAATTCATCGGCGATGGTGGCCAGCAGATCGCTGGTTTCTTCTGTATCAATAGCGAGATCGCTGTTACGGGTGACGCGGAACTGGTAGCAGCCCTTAACCTTCATACCGAAGAACAGGTCTTCTGCAAAGGCGTGGATGATCGAGGAAAGAAACACGAATTTGTATTCACCGGGCTGACACAGTTCTTCCGGGAACTGGATGACCCGCGGCAGCGCGCGAGGTGCCTGCAGAATCGCATATCCCCGATCGCGGCCGAAAGCATCCTTACCCACCAGAGAGACGATAAAATTCAAACTCTTATTGAGCAGACGCGGAAAAGGATGAGCGGAATCCAGCCCCATCGGGCTCAGGATCGGCAGAATTTCTTCCTGGAAGTAATTCTGCAGCCACTTGGTGTGTTCATCATTCCACTGTGAGCGCGGCAGGACACGGATCGACTGTGCTTCCAGTTCCGGTAATAGGACTTGATTCAATACCCGGTATTGCTCTTCGACCAGTTCATGTGCGCGCTGACTGATGAGTTTAAGGCATTCCTGGGCAGTAATCTGGTCAGCTTCGATGTAGGGGTCGCCGATTTCAATCTGCTGAATCAGACCGGCCACACGAACTTCAAAAAATTCATCCAGATTAGTACTGGAAATACACAGATAATTCAGCCGCTCCAGCAGCGGGACACTGCTGTCCAGCGCCTGTTGTAAAACTCGCCAGTTGAACTCAAGCAGACTCAGCTCACGGTTGATATAAAGCTCAGGATTGTTCAGGTCGATAGGCTGTTCTTGTTTCATATTTCCTTCTAGAGCGCTGGAGGCGCGATGATCCGTTTAATATTAGCTGTTGTTTATGACAGCAATGTGACTGAGTGGTTTACCAGCGGTACTTGTCATACATTTCGGGATTGGCCCAGTAGCGGCTGTTGAGCCAGTCCCGTTTGGGCTGATAATTCTCAATCGCGTAAGTGAAAACCTGCAGTCCGTCTTCAGTGCCGGCGAGATGACGAAATCCCATTGCCAGGTAATCCGTGAGACGCCAGCCGTTGTCATCGGCAATCGTAGGGTGGCTGATCAGAATGACATGAGGCGCCAGGCGATTTTTCACCATGCCCAGCCATTGCTCAGCCGCCGCTTTTTCCATGGACTCAGTCAGGTGACTGATGACAGCAAGGTCGACAGGCTGCGTGCTGCGCAACTGATCCTGGCTGAATGGTGTCTTCAAATGCTGCAATTTAGTATCATTATCTATTTGCAGACAAAGCGCTGCCGTATCGCCGGCAGTCAGAATCGACCTGGGGTTGAACTGACTGACAAACGGCGCGAGCAGGCTGGATAGGGCTACTGAATCGGTCATGATAGATCAGGATAAAACATCTGTTGAGTTCTGGAAACACAAACGCTTGAGCCAGATGACTCACGATGAGTGGGAAAGTCTGTGCGACGGCTGTGCGCGCTGCTGTCTGCACAAACTGGAAGATGAAGATGACGGCCGCATGTATTACACCCGTGTTGCCTGTGCATTGCTCGACATCAACAGCTGTCGCTGCAAGGATTACGACAATCGTCAATCCATCATTCCCGACTGCATTCAACTCAGCATCAAGAACGCGCATTATTTCGACTGGTTACCCTCAACCTGCGCCTATCGTCTGTTGGCTGAGGGTGAGCCCTTGCCGGACTGGCATCCGCTGATCAGCGGTGACCCTGACAGTGTTCATAAAGCCGGCATTTCGGTCCGCGAGTTTGCCCAGCCGGAATCGGATGTAGACGATCTCAATGAAGCCGTTATCAAGCTCAGTCATGAACCCGACCCAGATGCATGACACCTGAAGAAAGCCGCGAGTTTACCGCCCGTCTGGAACAGGCTGCGATCCTGCTGCTGGAACTGGAAATTTATCGCAAACCCGATGATCTCGCGCGACGTTTCGGCCTGCCAGTACCGGTGGTACGATACTGGTGGCGTCACACTGATCAGGAAACGCATCCAGTCGACCAGACGCAGTTATCACCACGTGAAGTCAAAACAATCCGCAAAGCGACTCAAACGCTGGAAGGTTGGGAGAAAATCAAACGTTATCGGCCGCCCTGTGGTGCCAAACTGCCGGGTGGTAAGCGCTGTAAACGATCAGTGGCCATTCGTCCACCGGAAGCCTGGGGGCTGGGTGCCCTTGCAAGCCGCTGTCGTTTACATGGCGGTCTGTCAAAACGGGCGACATTCAAATTAAACGATGATAATGATGACGATGTCATGTAATCTGGTGCACAACCATTCTTAATCATCGGGTTGTTGTCAACTTATGATCGCGAATACGGATGTTCTCAATCAATTAGCTCAACTCTGTCATCAGGCAGAAACCGGCACTTTCTTCATCACTACCACCGACAACAAAGCCTGCCATATCCTGCTCGAAAATGGCCGTATTAACGCGCTTTCCTTCGGTAGAGAGCGGGGTAAGGCGGTCATCACCACATTACCTTTTATCAAGGTAGAACGTTTTTCATTTCAGCAGAATGTCATCATGCCGCTGCCCAGCAAGGCCTATGTCGATGACCGGGAAAATCTACTGGCCTCACTGGGCTTGCATCACGCAGAGTTGTCATCCACTTCCGGTAAGCGCATGTACCGGGGTGCTGAGGTCGACACCAAAAGAACCATCCCCAGCTTGAAAAAAGCTGCCACTGAGGCGAGCAAGAAACCCGCCCGCATGTACCGCGGACGTCCTGTACAGGACTGACAATTATCGAACCACCGATATAAAATCGGTATCATACCGGTCACTTTCCTGTGATATAGATTATTTATGGCTCATTCAAGCAATACATTTAACCACGGGCTGTGCGATTTTCTCGATCAGTCGCCTACGCCTTACCATGCTGTCGCCAGCATGAAGACCCTGCTGGAACAACAGGGTTTCAAACGGCTGTCAGAAGGCGATAGTTGGGGTCAGTTGCCGGCAGGTGGTTATTATGTCACCCGCAATGATTCTTCCATTATTGCCTTTACCCTGACCGACGCTGAACTCACTGAAACCGGCATCCATATGGTTGGCGCCCACACTGACAGCCCTTGTCTCAAGGTCAAACCCAAACCGGAAAAAGTTCAGCAAACGCTGTTACAGCTCGGGGTGGAAGTTTATGGCGGTGCCTTGTTGAACCCCTGGTTCGACCGTGACTTGTCGATGGCCGGCAGGGTCAGTGTGGAAACCGACAACGGACGCATTGAGCAGATATTAATCAATTTTGAATGCCCGATTGCGGTCATTCCGAGCCTCGCGATTCATCTCGATCGTGAAGCTAATCAAAGCCGTAGCGTGAATCCGCAGCTGCATCTGCCGCCGGTACTATGCCAGTTGGAGGAGGGCGACACGCTCGATTTCCGTGCCCTGCTGGAGAAACAGTGTCAGCAGCAATATCCGGACCGCCAGATTGGCAAAGTGCTGGACTATGAAATCTGTTTCTACGATACCCAGAAAGCCGCAGTGACCGGGCTTTATGGTGATTTTATATCCAGTGCCCGACTTGATAACCTGCTCAGCTGCTATGTCGGTCTGCAATCTTTACTTGCTGCCGATGGCAGTCGTCCGGCTTTATTGATTTGCAATGATCATGAAGAAGTTGGCAGTCAGTCCAGCAGCGGCGCACAGGGTACTTTCCTGCACTCAGTTTTGCAGCGCCTGAGTCAGACACCGGAAAATTATCAGCGCATGATTGACCGTTCGATGATGATTTCGGCAGATAACGCCCATGCGATACATCCAAATTATCCGGACAAGCATGATGCCGAGCATGGCCCGATTCTGAATCGCGGCCCGGTGATAAAAACCAATGCCAATCAGCGCTATGCCACCAGCAGCGAGACCAGCGCCGTGTTCCGTCAGCTCTGCAATCAGCAGGATGTGCCGGTACAGGACTTCGTGGTCCGTACTGATATGGCCTGTGGTAGCACCATTGGTCCGATTACCGCCTCAAATATCGGTATTCGTACACTGGATATTGGCGTGCCCACCTATGGTATGCACTCAATTCGGGAAATGGCCGGCAGTCGCGATGCCGAAATGCTGCACAAGGTCCTGACCGCTTTTTATCAGCAAACTTCTCATTAAAAAAGGAAACCTATTTACATGGCTGAAAACGTAGATGAACTGACCGTTGAATATTTCGAAGGCGAGACCATGACAGTCAAAGAACTGGACAAGGTCGTATTGACCAAGGGCGCCTGGGCCACGGTGATGTTCCGCTATCAGGATCTGGACCGCAAAACCGGTGACTTTGGTCCTGATAAATACACTATCCGTCGTTATCAGAAACGTAACGGTGAATACAGCCAACGTTCCAAATTCAATATTTCCAGCCGTGACCAGGCAAGCCAGATCGTAGATGCCCTGACCAAATGGACCAATGAATAAAAGCCTGATCACTAACCTGCTTGCCGCAGTTTTTGTGGCAGGCGGGTTGCTTGCACCAGTCCCTTATCGCGAACCGATTCTGAATACCGGCCTGTTTGCATTGGCAGGCGGCATCACTAACTGGCTTGCGATTCATATGCTGTTTGAAAAGGTGCCCGGTCTCTATGGCTCGGGCATTATTTCAGCACGCTTTGAAGACTTTAAGTCCGGTATTCACGAGCTGGTGATGTCGCAGTTTTTCAGCAAAGACAATGTCGATCGGTTTATGGCCGAGCTGATTAGGGATAATGCCCAGCACCGGCTTGATTTCAGCGATGTGATTGAGCAGACCGATCTGGCACCAGCCTACGACAGTCTGGTCGATACCATCATGGAATCTTCTTTCGGCAGCATGCTGTCGATGTTTGGCGGCAAGAAATCTTTAGGAGCCTTGAAACAGCCATTTATAGATAAAATGCGTGTGGCATTGGACAATATGGCGCACAGTGATTCTTTCCAGGCCAGCGTCAAAGCCAAACTTAGCAGTAATCCGGTATTTGATGACATTCACGGTCAGATTGAACTTATCGTGCAATCCAGGCTGGATGAACTGACGCCGCCAATGGTGAAAGATATCATCCAGCGTATGATTCGCGAGCATCTGGGCTGGCTGGTTGTCTGGGGCGGGGTTTTTGGCGGCCTGATAGGGCTGGCGACCAGTTTTCTACCTCTGTAATGGCACCAATTTGCCCGCTATGCGGGAGCCACACCAGTCTGTTCTATGATTTTAAACAGCGTTATTACTACCAGTGTCAGACTTGCCAGGCCATTATCAAAGATCCGGCAAGCTGGCCGGACAGGGATGAAGAAAAACAGCGTTATCTGGAACATCTGAACGATGTCAGTGACCCGCGCTTCCAGGGCTTTGTCTCTCCCATCACTGAACAGGTCAAGCTGCATTTCAGTCCCGACCATAAAGGTCTCGACTTCGGGGCCGGACATGCGCCTGTCATAACGCATGTACTGGCTGAGCAGGGCTACGATATTCAGGCCTATGATCCGTTGTTTTTCGATCATCCCGCTTTGTTGGAACAGCAGTACGACTATATCTGCAGCTGTGAGGTGATAGAACACTTTCACCGGCCGGCGGAGAGTTTTGCCTTGCTCAGTCGCTTATTAAAACCTTCAGGCATGCTGTTATGTATGACCGAGCTGTATCAGGAAGGGGTTGATTTTCATCGCTGGAATTATAAAAACGACCCGACCCACGTCTTCATTTATCACGCTAACACTATTTCTTATATTTCTGATAAATATGAATTTTCAGAGCCTGTGATTGACGGTAGATTGGTGCTGCTCAAGCGCTGAATTGCTGTTGGATAGCTTCTTTCTCCGAGGCAGGCAGGGAGATGATTAAACTCACTTTATCTGTGAATTGCTGGTCGATGATCTCACCATGAATCTGCTTTAGCTGATATTCCAGCAGTTGCAGTTGCGGGTACTCGATATCGAGTTTCAAAGTCGCCATCTCTACCCAGGGACTGATACTTGCGGCGGCAATGGCCTCTTTTGCGGCAGTGCCATAGGCACGGGTCAGTCCGCCGGTGCCCAGTTTGATACCCCCAAAATAACGCACCACACCGACGACGACATTAATCAGGTTTTCGCCCTCCAGCGGCGCAAGAATAGGCCTCCCGGCTGTACCAGAGGGTTCACCCGCATCATGAAAACGTTCGGTCAGAAAGCCTTCCGGCTGGCGAATCCGCCAGGCAAAGGCGAGATGATTGGCATTAGGGTGTTGCCGGGCAAGTTGCCCCAGCTTGCGCAATGCTTCGTCTTCCGACTGGCAAGGCATGATCACGCCAATAAAGCGTGATTTTTTGATTTCATAGTCGGCTTCCGCGGCGCGGTGAATGGTGTTGAACTTGGAGGCCATCGTTTGCAGCTATAGGAAAAAATGAGGCAACAATTTAACATATCGCTCCACGACACGCGTTTTAACGCTAGCAGGAGACGATTATGAAAGCCATTCAAGTGGAACATCAGCCTGACCAGTCTCGCCTCACTGAACTCGGCGTTTATGCCTGGCCCATCTGGGAAAAAGAAGCATCAGAATTCCCCTGGCATTATGATGAAAAAGAAACCGCCTTCATCCTGGAGGGCGAAGTCACTGTCACCGCTGATGATGGTAGCGAGTCGGTGACCATCAAAGCCGGTGATCTGGTGACTTTCGCTGCCGGCCTGAGCTGTCGCTGGCACATCAAACAGGATTTGCGTAAACATTATCAATTCGGCTGAACGCCGGGGAAAAACATTGTCAGAAATTGAATTTATTATCGGCCAGCGCTGGGTCAGTAACAGCGAAGCAGAGCTGGGCCTTGGCATCATTAAAGAAATCAGTGGCCGTCAAATTGAGGTCTTCTTTCCGGCGGTCGCTGAGAGCCGGTTTTATGCGGCCAATAACGCGCCGCTGAGTCGAGTGATCTACTCCGAAGGCGAGCAGGTCAAAAGCCGCGAGCAACAGAGCTTTACTATCTCTGCCGTGCAGCCTTTCAACGGCTGTATGATTTATCAGGGTGAGACCGCAGAAGGGGAAGCGGTCAGCTTTCATGAAATGGATCTCGACAGTCGGGTGCATTTCAATCAGCCTCAGGATCGCCTGTTCGCCGGCCAGGTCGATAAAAATAGTCAGTTTGAGTTGCGTGCCAAGGCGCTGTCTTATCAGCATGAACTGTTCAGTTCAGCGGTCTTTGGCTTACTGGGGGCCCGGGTTCAGCTGTTGCCACATCAGCTCTATATTGCGCAGCAGGTGTCCCAGCGTCATGCACCACGCGTGCTGCTGGCCGATGAAGTCGGTCTGGGTAAAACCATTGAAGCCGGGCTGATTCTGCATCAGAAAATCCTTAGCGGTGAAGTGAAGCGCGCGTTGGTCATCGTGCCGGATGCTTTGTTGCATCAGTGGCTGGTTGAAATGCTGCGTCGCTTCAATCTGAGCTTCAGTCTGATTGATGTTGAACGTCATCTGGCACTGGTCGAGCTTGATGAGGGGAATCCCTTTGACAGTGCCCAGCTGGTACTGTGCGGCCTCGACGATCTGCTCGAAAACCCGGTGATGCAGGAAGATTTGTTTGCGGCAGACTGGGATATGCTCATTGTGGATGAAGCGCATCACCTATACTGGCAACCCGATAACAGCAGTCCTGCCTATCAGTTGATTGAGCAGCTTGCTGCCCGCATTGCTGCCTTGCTGCTTTTGACAGCCACGCCTGAACAACTGGGTATCGACAGCCATTTTGCGCGTCTGCGCCTGCTGGATCCGGAACGCTTTCATGATCTGGAAGCTTTCAGAGAACAGGAAGCTGCCTATCAGCCGATTTCGGATTTAATTGATGATTTGGATGCACTGCAATCCGCTGATGACAAAAAGCTCAAACCCTTATTAAAGGCACTTGAATCCTATTTGCCCGAGCAGGCCCTGCTTGATTTACAGCAGCATGAGGCGTTTGATGCAGCAAAACTTGCGGCGATCAGACACCTGCTGGATCAGCATGGCACCGGTCGGGTGTTGTTCCGTAATACCCGTGATGTGGTGAAAGGTTTTCCTGAACGAATCCTGCATCGCTACCCCTTGGAAGCCGATAGCAGATTGTCCGGTATTGATGCCTTACAAGCAGAAACAGTCCTTGGTCATGACTGGCTCATCGAAGATAAACGGGTTGCCTGGCTGATTGATTTCCTGAAGGCCCATCGCGGCGAAAAAATTCTGCTGATTTGTGCCAGTGCCGATACCGCGACACAGCTCGACAGCTATCTCAGCGTGCATCATGGGGTTCGCAGTGCGGCATTCCATGAGAAGCTGACACTGGTGAACCGTGATCGCGCCGCCGCTTATTTTGCCGAGGAAGAGGATGGGGCGCAGCTTCTGGTCTGCTCCGAAATCGGCAGTGAAGGGCGTAACTTCCAGTTCTGTCATCATCTGGTACTGCTGGACTTACCACGCCATCCGGATCTGCTGGAACAGCGTATCGGCCGTCTGGACCGTATCGGTCAACAGCATGATGTCGATATTCATGTGCCTTATTTTGCAGGCACAGCGCAGGAGGTCTTACTGAACTGGTATCACCAGGGTATGAATGCCTTTGAACAGGTGTTTGCCGCCGGCGATACGGTGTACAAAGTGACCCAGGCACAGCTGGAAGCCTGTCTGAATCAGCCTGCTGATGCTAAAGCGCTGAAAGACCTGATTGAATTGACCCGCGACACGGCAGAAAAAGCGAGGGAAAGCCTGCAGTCGGGCCGTAATCGTCTGTTGGAACGTAACTCCTTCGATGACGATGCTGCGCAACATATTATCGCTGAGCTGGAAGAAGCCACACGCGGACTGGAACTGGCTGATTTTATGGATGACGTGTTTGATGCCTTCGGGGTCGAACAGCAGCCTCACAGCAGCGACAGCGTCATCATCGAGCCGGGCAACCACATGGTTTATCCCTTCCCGGAATTACCCGAAGACGGTCTGACCGCGACCTATCAACGCCACAGGGCGCTGGGCCGTGAAGATATGGCTTTCCTGACCTGGGAACATCCCATGGTGCTGGGCGCGATGGACCTGGTGATGAACACCGAAATCGGCAACAGTGCTTTCTGTACCCTGGAAACCGGTTTATTTAAGCCTGGCACGCTGCTGCTGGAAGCCATTTTCAAGGTACAGGCTATCGGCGCGCTGCAGACCTATGTAGATCGTTTTTTACCGCAACGCTATCTGAGAATTGTGGTGGACGAGCAGGGCCGCCAGCACCAGGCCAGCCTGCCTGACAGGCAATTCAACAAACTGGCAGGGCGTATTCCCCGGGCCACCTCGCAGGAACTCATTCGGCATGCCCGTCCACAGCTGGACAACCTAATACAGCAGGCAAAGCGCGCCAGTTCA
>JABURN010000116.1 GCA_014762585.1 Methylophaga sp. | reverse complement strand
CCTCACCAAATACCCTGACTTCCAGCCTGCCGCTTTTATCATCCAGCGTGATGAAAGCCATGCGGCTGCCGCTTTTGGATTTCATGGTACGAATCGCGACAATCAGGCCCGCCGTTAATACCGGCTTTTCATTACGTTGATAGCCCTTGGATTCGGGAGCATCGAGTTCATTGATTTTCTTGGGGATGAACTCTGCCAGCTCGGCTTCGTAACGATCGATCGGGTGGCCGCTGAGATACAGGCCCAGCGTTTCTTTTTCAGCCAGCAACAGATGTTCTTCGGCCCACTCTGCCGCCTGCTCCAATGGCTCATCCTGATCGGACTCATTCTCCGGTGTCAGACCGAATAAATCATTCTGACCGCTGTCCTGATCGCGGCGATGCTGTTCAGCAATCTGCATTGCCTTGGTCAGACTGGCATTGAGACTGGCGCGGTGACCGCCCAGAGAATCCAGCGCCCCGGCCTTGACCAGTGACTCCATCACCCGGCGATTGATCTTGCGCATATCAACGCGGCGGCAGAAATCATACAGCGAAGTAAATTCCTCACCCTGCTCGCGCTCAGAGACAATGCCCGCCAGTGCCGACTCACCAACCCCCTTGATGGCGCCGAGACCGTAGCGAATAGTGCGTTCACCCTCGACCGTGAATTTGATCTTGCTGTGATTGACATCCGGTGGCATCACATTGAGCTTCATATCCCGGCATTCATCGATAAGCCCCACTACTTTGTCAGTGTTGTCCATATCTGCTGACAACACCGCGGCCATAAAGGCAGCGGGATAATGCGCCTTGAGCCAGGCAGTCTGATAGGCAACCAGCGCATAAGCAGCAGAGTGAGACTTGTTGAAGCCATACTCAGCGAATTTTTCCATCAGGTCGAAAATCGGACCGGCTTCTTTTTCCTCGATCCCCCGACCTGCGGCACCTTCCAGGAAGATTTGCCGCTGTTTGGCCATTTCTTCGGGCTTTTTCTTACCCATCGCCCGTCGCAGCATATCGGCGCCACCCAGGCTGTATCCCGCCAGGATCTGCGCGATCTGCATGACCTGTTCCTGATAGACGATGACACCGTAAGTCGGTTTCAGTACCGGCTCCAGATCGGGATGCGGATAATCGACTTTGGCGCGGCCGTGTTTACGGTTTACGAAGTCATCGACCATGCCCGACTGCAACGGCCCGGGACGGAACAATGCCACCAAAGCGATAATGTCTTCGAAGGTATCCGGCTGCAGTCGCTTGACCAGCTCTTTCATACCCCGTGATTCGAGCTGGAATACCGCGGTGGTTTCACAGCGTTTGAGCAGATCGAATGTGGGTTTGTCGTTCAGCGGCAGATTGGTGATATCAATTTCGTCCGCTTTATCTCCGAGCAGAGTACGAACGTTATTCATTGCCCAGTCGATGACTGTCAGGGTTTTCAGACCCAGAAAGTCGAATTTCACCAGGCCCACACTCTCGACGTCGTCTTTGTCGAACTGGGAGACCAGACCGGCGCCGTTGTGTTCACAGTAAAGCGGCGTGTATTCAGTCAGCACCTTGGGCGCGATAACAACGCCACCCGCATGTTTACCGACATTACGGGTCAAGCCTTCCAGTTGCAGTGCCAGATCAATCAGCGCTTTGACTTCTTCTTCATTGTCATAACGCTCTTTGAGCTGAGGCTCCTGTTCCAGCGCCTTGGTCAGTGTCATTTTCAGTTCAAACGGCACCAGCTTGGCCAGTTGATCGACAAAGCCATAAGGATGACCCAGCACCCGCCCCACGTCACGCAATACAGCTTTGGCGGCCATCGTACCGTAAGTGATGATTTGCGAAACGTGATCCCGGCCATAATGCTGTGACACATATTCAATAACGCGGTCACGACCATCCATGCAGAAGTCGACATCAAAGTCAGGCAAAGACACCCGCTCGGGGTTCAGAAAGCGTTCAAACAGCAAATCGTATTGCAAGGGATCCAGGTCGGTGATTTTGAGCGCATAGGCCACCAGCGAGCCTGCCCCCGAACCCCGTCCCGGACCGACCGGCACACCATTATTCTTGGCCCACTGGATAAAGTCGGCAACGATGAGAAAGTAGCCGGGGAAGCCCATGCTGTTGATAACATCAAGTTCAATCTGCAGGCGCTCCTCGTAACGCGCCTTGTTGGCTTCACGCTCTGCTTCATCCGGAAACAATACCAGTAGCCGTTCTGCCAGCCCCTTGTAGGATTCTTCTGCAAAGAATTCCTCGATAGTCATCCCTTCCGGCACCGGGAAGTCAGGTAGATAGTGCTCGCCCAGCGTCAGCTGCAGGTTACAACGCTTGGCAATTTCAACCGTGTTTTCAATGGCTTCCGGAATATCGGCAAAGATTTTTGCCATTTCCTCGCCACTACGCAGATATTGATGCTCGGAATAGACCCGCGGGCGACGTGGATCATCCAGCTGACGCCCATCATGAATACAGACCTTGGCTTCATGTGCCTCAAACTGCTCGGCTTTTAAAAAGCGCACATCATTGGAGGCGACCACAGGGATCTGTTTTTCGGCTGCCAGCGCCACAGCTTCTCGCACAAAGCGCTCTTCATCTTCTCGACCGGTACGGATGAGCTCCAGGTAAAAACGATTGGGGAACAGCCCTTGCCAGAAAGCAAGCTGGCTTTGCACCTCATCTTGCTGGTGATTCAGCAGTGCCCTGCCCAGAATGCCTTCGCGACCACCGGAGAGGCAAATCAGCCCGTCAGTCTGGCCTTCCAGCCAGTCGGCTTCCAGCATCGGCACACCCAGATGCTGGCCCTCAATATAGGCCCGCGACAGCAATCGCGACAGATTATGAAAACCGTCCAGGTTCATACACAAAACCACAAAACGGGTACTATGCTTGGCATCGTTGGGATCGCGCAGGCGCAGATCGGCACCCAGAATGGGTTTCACCCCGGCCTGCATCGCCGCATTAAACAGTTTGACTGCTGCAAACAGATTGTGCTGATCGGTAATGGCTACAGCAGGCATGCCATAGTCAGCGACCTGTTTGACCAGTGGTTTTACCCTGACCAGACCGTCGATCAGGGAATAATCGGTATGAAGATGAAGATGAACAAACTGTTCGGCCATTAAAGCTTAAACCTGTCTAATTCTTAATTATCTTGGAAACTCAACCGGGCCCGGGATATCAGCCCCCAGAGTCTGACTAACGATCGATTCAGCCTCTTTCTGTCCCCGGGCCAGTGCTTCTTCCTGGCTCATGCCGGGTTTGAACGGTTCCACAGGAGAATGCTCAACATCACCACGTTTGAGGTCGAGCGTCTGTGACGGGAACGCAACACCAACTAAAAGTTGTGTG
>JABURN010000103.1 GCA_014762585.1 Methylophaga sp. | reverse complement strand
GATCAGGATTTTTTCTTCAAGCAGGGTACGGAGTTGGTGGTAAGCGGTCATTAAAACGGTTTTCCTGTCAAACAGTTACACTTTGGAAAAACCGTGAATTATAGCAGATAAACTGAACGATACCGTCTGCTCATGGCCGCATTACCCCATGAAAAAGCAGTGGGTGACTGACTGAGCTGCCCACTGCTTTTTGGGCACAACTCAGACTTTGAAAAGCGACAGCCTGTTCTGCAGACCGCTGGCAGCCTCATCCAGGTCATTACCCACCCGGCTCAACTGCTGAGCGCCCTCTGTCGTTTTCTGAACCAGGTGCGAAACCTGGGAGAGATTTCGACTCACCTCCTCACATACCGCACTCTGCTCTTCTGTCGCGGATGCGGTCTGCAGTGACATCTCTGTGACCTCTTCAATCGCATTACTGATCTCAATCAGCGCCTTTTCAGCAGCCTGCGCCAGTCTTACCGTCTCAGTAACCTGTTGACCACTGGCCTGCATCGCCAGAGTGACTTCCTGATTCCCTTTATGCAGGGTCTTGAGCTTGTCATGTATATCAATAGTCGCATCCTGGGTCCGGCTGGCCAATGCTCTGACCTCATCCGCCACTACCGCAAAGCCACGGCCTTTTTCTCCAGCCCGTGCCGCCTCAATCGCAGCATTCAATGCCAGTAGATTAGTCTGCTCTGCAATGCCCTGGATCACTGTCAATATTTCTGCGATGCCATCACTGTTTTTCTCCAGTTCCAACATCGCTGACTCGGAGTGTCTGACTGACTCGCTGACATGATGGATGGAATGTGCAGTCTGCTTAACCAGGCTGGCCCCCGACTCGGCTGAGTCATTTGCCTGTTGAACAAACTGCGACGTTCGCTCGGCATTGCCGGCAATCTGTTGAGCCGATGCCGCCATTTCTGTCACAGCAGAGACCATCTCTTCAATCAGCTTCTGTTGCTCCAGCATCTGAGCACTGGTCTCTTCACTGATTCTGCGTCCTTCCGCAGAAAGAGAACTGACATGACTGCCCACGGGCAGCAGTTGCTGGACCAAAGATCGTAATTTTTCAATAAAGGTATTGAGCAAGCCTGACAGCTTGCCTGTTTCATCACGACGCGACACCGTCAACTGACGCGTCAAATCCCCCTCTCCTTCAGCGATGGATGCAACAAGCTCCGTCATTGCCGACAAAGGACGCGTGCTGTTTCTGGCAACAAACCAGACGGTGGTGACTCCCAACAGTGCGAGCACCAGACCCAACAGGGAAGTAGTCGTAATAAACTGTTTTTGAGCAGTATTCAGGAACTGTTCCTGTTCAGACACTGTGGCCAGAACGACCTGTTCGGGTACTTCAATATAGGTGACCCAATGGCGCTTACTGCCCGGAAGACGAAAAGGTTCCAGTGCGATGAACTGTCCGTTGGCATAGAGAATTCGGCGTTGGCCGTTGATTGAGGTTTTTTTGATATTTTCCTGCAACGCTTCACTCAATGCAGCCAGATTTTTGCCGATTAAATCCGGCTGATGGCTGTGACCTGAAATCACGCCGCGGGGACTGACCAGCAAGGTTTTTCCTTGCCCTTGATACAAGCCCTCCGCCACTGCTTTGATTTTCGACTGAATAAAGCTGGCGGTGATATCGACACCGCTGATACCCACAAACTGTCCTTTGTGAATAACCGCGGCCACAAGACTGCTGAGCAATACATCACTACCATCAATCGGATACAGGTAGGGATCGATCACACAGCTCAGCTTGGTGTCCTTGGAACAAAGATAATATTCACCCGCACGTACGCCATTTTTATCCATCGTGCTGTCTTCAAGACCGGCCAGCGGTTCAATCGTAAACCCGGCTTCGGTTCTGACGACATAGGGCAGGAAACGTCCTGAGGCATCGTTGCCTGGCACGCTGTCAGCCAGATAATCATTGCCATCAATGGCGTTCGGCTCAAAGGCAACGTATGTGCCGAGAAAATCGGGGTTATCGCTGAGCGTTTGCTGGAGTATTTTCAGCGCCAGCTGCCGTTTGTCTGTATCTGCAGGCATTTCAATCAGCGCGGCCATGGCTGAGGCTGAAGCCTGTGCTGTCTGCATGGCACGTTCAAGCGGTGCCGCTAACTGCACTGATGTGTCATGCGCAATGACCGCCAGGTAGTCTTCTACCTGATTTCGGGTCAAATCATAACTGTGACTGGATAAGGATTGTTTGATGTTGCCGAATTGCCAGACACCGATAAGCGCGGTGACCAGTACAACACTGAGCAGACTTAATCCAGCCCAGAGACTGAAACGTTGTTGAATGGATAGGTGCATCCTGTTCTCCCAAGGGATAAAAGTCATCCACTGACACCGGAAACGTTGTCCAGCACGGTGGATACCCGATGCCAAATTAAACTCCGGTCCAGTTCCCCCAGCGAACTGTTGCAGAGATTAAATTGACTTTACCCCTTGCCACAGGCGCATGCTTTCAAACCGGGCATTCCGGCCGTTTGCATAAATCCTGTGGTTGCCACGAAAGTCGCGGCAATGGCAAATCTGACACAATTTTCTCCAGTTGGCAATCAACAAGTGGCAGCACCAGAATTCCGTGCTAACGATGACTGTCTATCAATATAGCCGCATCCCGACTTTCATGATGGTATCGCCTTCCACTTCCTTGACCACCCAGTGAATGCCATGCCAATCCACGTCATCCCCCACCACGGGGTGGCCACCAACGCGGCGGGCAATAAATTCGCCCAGCGTAAGATGTTGCTGACGTCCACTCACTGTCAGACCATAAGCCTTTGCGACTTCTATCAGTGGCGCGTCACCATTGAGCACAAAGGCACCGAAAAAAGCCTGTTGTGCTCTAGCCAGTTTGGTTTCGCCACTGAAAATCTGATTCAGCTGTTCCAAATCCTCCTCGCGGCTGATCACACAGAGCACATCGCCAATCTTTAGTCGGGTATTCCCCTTGGGATGCAGCATCACGCGGCCGCGGAACAACCCGGAAATCAAGGCCCCAGAGGGAAACTGCAACAGTTGAATCGGCTGATCATCGAGATTGGGGTTCTCGACCGTGTAAACAAAGATTTCATAATCCTGCTCCGGCAAAATGCCCAGTGAACCCCGTTGTTTGGGGGCCACACCCTTAGGCACCTGTATCTGCATCAGCCGCGCCATCGGCGACAATGTCCCACCCTGGATCAACAACGACAGCAGAACTACCGCAAAAGCCACATTGAAATAAAGGCCGGCATTATCGACACCGCCAATCACCGGAAAGATTGCCAGTACAATGGGCACAGCACCGCGTAAGCCCACCCAGGATATGAATCCCAGCTCTCGCTTACGGAATTTGAAAAACGG